>URTH01000001.1 GCA_900550775.1 uncultured Eubacteriales bacterium
AAATTCTTTGACCGTAAAAATCAAGGCAAACAGGAAGAGGGGGTGTCTTAACATGGATAAAATGGTACCGATTCCAAGTAACTCCATTGTGCCGGAACGCGATTTGGGAAAAACGCCCATCTTAGAGACGCACCATTTGGGGATTGACTTTGGCGGTCTGACCGCCGTTGACGAGCTGTCTCTCGCCGTCGGCCGCACGGAGATAGCCGGCCTGATCGGCCCGAACGGAGCAGGAAAAACCACCGTGTTTAACCTTTTAACCAACGTCTATCAGCCGACCCGCGGCGATATCATTCTGGACGGAAAATCCACCGCCAAAAAGACCGCCTCGCAGGTCAGCCGCATGGGCATTGCACGTACCTTCCAAAACATTCGTCTGTTTTCGAACATGACGGTGCTGGACAATGTCAAGGTTGGTCTGCACAATTCCATCCACCAGAGTCTGGCCGCCTCCATCACGCACCTTTTTGGCTATCATAAATCGGAGCGGCAGTCCCGTGACGAGGCGATGGAGCTTTTGCAGTTCTTTCATATGGCTGATATGGCAAACCGCCAGGCAGGTTCCCTGCCCTACGGTGCGCAGCGCCGCTTGGAGATTGCGCGTGCGCTGGCAACGCATCCCGGCATTATTCTGCTGGATGAACCGGCTGCCGGAATGAACCCCTCCGAGACCGCCGAGTTGATGGAAAATATCCGCCGTATCCGCGATAACTTCCATATCGCCGTTATGCTGATTGAGCATGACATGAACCTGGTGATGAATATCTGTGAGGGAATTTGTGTATTGGATCACGGCAAGGTAATTGCCAAGGGATCACCGGCAGAGATTAAGTCCAATCCGGCCGTGATTGAGGCATACCTCGGTAAAAAGAAGGAGGCAGACCATGCTGAAGGTTGATCATATCAATGTATATTACGGGCAGATTCATACCTTAAAGGATGTTTCCATTGAGGTTCATCAAAATGAAATTGTTGCACTGATCGGTGCCAACGGCGCCGGTAAATCAACAACCCTGCGTACCATCTCCGGTCTGCTTCGGTCAAAGACGGGCAGTATCACTCTGATGGACGAGGATATCTCGCATATCGAGCCGCATCGCCTGGTTTCCAAAGGGCTGGCACATGTCCCGGAGGGGCGGCACGTCTTTTTGCAGATGACCGTGCTGGAAAACCTGGAAATGGGCGCCTATACCAACCCGTCTTATGTAAAAGAGGGCATTGCGGATGTCTTTGAGCGCTTTCCCCGGTTAAAGCACCGTAAAAACCAGATCGCCGGCACACTGTCCGGCGGTGAGCAGCAGATGCTTGCGATGGGGCGTGCGCTGATGAGCCGGCCAAAGCTTTTGATGCTGGACGAACCGTCCATGGGACTTTCGCCGATTCTGGTGCAGCAGATTTTTGATATCATTAAGGAGCTGCATGCTTCCGGGACAACCATTTTGCTGGTTGAACAAAACGCCGAAATGGCGCTGGAGGTTGCCGACCGCGCCTATGTCTTAGAATCCGGCGTGATTAAGCTGTCCGGCACCGGCCGGGAACTGGCACAGAGTGACGCCATCAAAAAGGCGTACCTGGGCGGCTGACAGCGGCGAAGATCCGCATCTTATTTTAATACTGTATTGCATAAAAGAAAGCCCCGGCATTTTTGCCGGGGCTTTCTTTGTGTGTTAGCCAAAGGTAAAAGGTGTAACCGAAATCTGCCCAAAAATCAAATTTCGGCATCGTTTGAGCGGAAATCCGCCTCTTAAAATCGGGCTTAAATTGCTTCCTTTCGGCTATCGCTGCGGTGCAAAGACATGTTCCTTGCGTGCAAGCATTTCATCAATCCGTTCAATATAGTCTTTGGGTTCTTTGACGTTAAAAATCCGTTCAATCCGGTCGGTGACGGGATCCACCGTCTTGGTAACGCCGCCGCAGCCCAGAGACAGTATGGTTTGCAGCTCCTCCATAATATAAATATTATAAAGACTGTCGCAGCCCTGCTTTGCATACCCCACATTTTCCAGGTTGCCCAGCTGGTGCTTTTGCCGGTACAGATAATACGGATGCTTTCCCTGTGTTTTTAAATAGGCATAGGCAAAATCCACCATTTCTTCCACCGTGTCCGCGTCGGAAAGCGTATACTGATCCAGATACTCATGCAGCCGGGAAGAACGCTTGACGCTCATGGTATGTACGGTGGTATTTTCCGGAGAGAGCGCCTCCACCTCTTCCATGGTATGGCGAAAATCGTCCGGCGTTTCGCCCGGCAGACCGGCAATGACGTCCATGTTGATGTTGTCAAAGCCGCAGCTGCGTGCCAGAGCGACCGCATCGCGAATCTGCGCCGGTGTGTGCGCACGCCCAATGATGTGCAGTGTTTTTTCGTTCATGCTTTGCGGATTGATGCTGATGCGGCTGACGCGGTGCTGCTTTAAGACGTTGAGCTTGTCCGCAGTTACCGTGTCCGGCCGCCCGGCCTCCACGGTAAATTCGCGGCAGTGGGACAGGTCAAAGCAATCGCGGATCTGTGATAGCATGACGGAAAGCTGCTCGGCATTGAGGGTGGTCGGAGTGCCGCCGCCGATGTAGACCGTTTCGATCCGCTTGCCGCTGCGTGCGGTCAGTGCGCCGGCATAGGCGATTTCTTTGTTTAAGCAGGCAAGGTAGTCGGGAATCAGCTTGGCTGCCTGACGGGTGCCGCAGGTCACAAATGAACAGTACAGGCAACGGGTGGGACAAAAAGGAATCCCGATATAAAGGCTGATTCCGTCCGGGTACATCGCCTGCTTGACCGGAAGCTCCTGCCTTGCCGTCTCCAAAACCAGGGCGGCCTTTTGCGCCGTTGTGCCGCAGACGCCGGTAAAATAAGCAATGATTTCATCGTTTGTTTTGCCCTCGGTCAGCAACTTCATGGCAATTTTGGCAGGGCGGATCCCGGTCAGGATTCCCCAGGGGCTTTTTTTCTCATCATTCATTGAAGATACGGATTCTCCCTTCTTTCCTCTCCGATGGTGGTAGAGGGGCCGTGTCCGGGATAGACTTTGGTTTTGTCCGGCAGCGGCATCAGTTTTTGTAAAATAGAAGCAATCTCCTGCTGCATGTCGCCGGTCGGATGGTCGGTGCGACCGATACTGCGGCAAAAGAGGGTGTCGCCGCTAAAGAGGATGGAATCTGTATACAGGCAGATGCAGTCCGCGGTGTGTCCCGGTGTGTAAAGAACCTGAAACGATAAATCGTCTAAGGTGATGGTGTCGCCGTCATGCAGCAGCCGCTGCGGCTTGATCGGTGTCCAGGGGATGCCGGCGTAGTGACAAAGATTGTTGATCCCGTCTTTTAAGAAAGCCGCACCATTTTCATGGATGGCAATCGGCGCGCCGGTGGCATCGTGAAGCGCTGCAAGGGCGAGGATATGGTCAAAATGCCCGTGCGTTAATACAATCTGAGAGACGGTCAGGTTCTTCTCCTTAATAAATTCTAAAATGGTGTCCGCGTCGTCCGGCGCGTCAATCACCAGGCAGTTGCCGCTGCTGTTTGCCGCAATATAGCAGTTGGTGCCAAGCTGCCCAAGCGTTAAGGTGTATAGCTGCATATGGTTTCTCCTTTCAAACCGCGCAAGGAATGTCTGAATTTTGCCTCCGCCGACAAAGTTTGGTTATGCCTTAGCATACAGGGTATATCAATCAGGCGTCCGCGCGCTTAAGACTACTGGCGGCGGCGTACCACCGACAGCACGTTGTCAACATGTTTTAACCGTTTGGCGGTCTGTTCCAGCTGTGCCGTGTCCGAAACGTCTACCGTCAGCTCAATCGTAGCCAGGTTGTTTTTGCCGCTGCGCGCGTTGACGTTAACCAGCTTGGTTTTCAGCTCCGAAATGGCGGTCACCAGATCCAGCAGCAGGTTCGGTCGGTCGCTTGCCGTCACATACAGGGTAGAATGGAAGGTGTTGTCCGTCTCGCTTGCCCAGCGTACCGGGATAAACCGGCTCATTTCGGCGGCGTTCTGCTGCGCGTGCAGCATATTGATGCAATCGGCGCGATGAATCGCCACGCCGCGGCCGCGTGTGACATAGCCCACGATTTTGTCGCCGGGAACCGGGTTGCAGCAGTGCGAAAATCGGGTCAGGCAGTTGTCAATGCCCTCCACAATTACGCCGCTGGTGTTGGGCTTTGTGGTGGTTTTCACCACCATTGGGATCATTTCCTCCGGCGGCAGCGTCTCCTCTTCCAGAATGCGCTTGCGGCATTCGGCCTTAAAACGGCTGACAAACCGGGTTGCGTTATTGCTGCCATAGCCGATGGCGGCATACATATCCTCCAGGTTATGAAATCCGTATTTTCGTAACAATCCCTGGATAAAGGGCTTATCCTCCAGAAACTTATTGGAAATGGAGAGCTGTTTCATGACCTTTTCCAAAAATTCTTTGCCCTTTGTCATGTTCTCTTCGCGGTTGACTTTTTTAAACCACTGGCTGATTTTGTTGCGCGCCTGAGAGGTTTTGCAGATCTTTATCCAGTCAAGGTTCGGGCCGTGGCCGGCGCCGGAGGTAATGATATCGACAATATCGCCGTTTTTTAAGGTGTAGTCTAAGGTTACGATTTTTCCGTTGACCCTGGCGCCGGTCATCCGATTGCCGATGGCACTGTGGATGGCGTAGGCAAAGTCAATCGGGGTCGCGCCGATCGGCAGGCTGATGACATCGCCCTTGGGCGTAAAGACAAAGACCTCATCGCTGAACATGTCGATCTTCAGCGTCTGCATAAAGTCCTCAGCGTTGGTCATGTCTTTTTGGATTTCCAGCAATTGCTTGATCCATTCCAGCTTGCTGTCCATGTCGCTGGCACCGCTCTTGCCCTCTTTATATTTCCAGTGGGCTGCAATACCGTTTTCGGCGGTGTGGTGCATCTCCCAGGTGCGGATTTGAATCTCAAAGGGGGTCCCGTTCGGGCCGATCAGGGTGGAGTGCAGCGACTGGTACATGTTGGGCTTGGGCATGGCAATATAATCCTTAAACCGGCCGGGAATCGGCTTATAAAGCTCATGTACCATGCCTAAGACGGAGTAGCAGTCCGCAACGGTGTCAACAATGACGCGGACGGCAAATAAATCATAAAGCTCATCAATGCTCTTATTTTGCATAAACATTTTGCGGTAGATGCTGTAAAAATGCTTGGCGCGGCCCTCTACGTGCGCCTTGATATGCAGTGATTCCAGCTTGTTTTGCAAAATCTCGATAATATCCTTGATATAGCGCTCCCGTTCCTCGCGCTTTTGCGCAATCTTATCCACAATCTCATAGTAGCCGATCGGGTCAATGTAGCGCAGCGACAGATCCTCCAGCTCCCACTTGATTTTTGACATACCAAGGCGGTGTGCCAGCGGTGCGTAAACCTCCAGGGTTTCTCTGGCGATTTCGCGCTGCTTTTCTTCCGGCTGGTATTTCAGGGTGCGCATGTTGTGCAGCCGGTCGGCCAGCTTGATGACAATCACGCGGACGTCCTTTGCCATGGCAAAAAACATCTTCCTGAGGTTTTCAATCTGTTGTTCCTCTTTAGAAGTATAGGGAATTTTATTCAGTTTGGTGACGCCGTCAACCAGCATGGTGATCGTCTCGCCGAATTCCTCGGCAAGTTCCTCGTGCGTGGTGTCGGTGTCCTCGACCACGTCGTGCAAAAGCGCGGCGCAAATGGACTGGGGGTCAAGCTCCATTTCGGCCAGGATATACGCCACCTGTGCTGGATGTGTAAAATACGGTTCGCCGGATTTGCGGGTCTGTCCTTCGTGCTTTTTCATGGCGTAGCGATAAGCTTTTTCTACAATGTCAAGGTCATCCGCCTTGTGGTACTGACGAATGCGTGCAAGCAGGGTGTCTAAAGTAATAAGTGCCATGGAAAATGCCTCCTTAAAATATGCAATTGCGCCAAAATAACAAAACGCCGGTACTGTATAAACAGACCAACGTTTCTTAAAGTACAAGATCATGGTGATCCGTCAAAAAATACACGGACAAACCAAAACACACGGATCGGCCGGGTTCTGACGTCCGGACGAGGGGAAAAGTCAGCAAACGTTTTCGCCGGCTTTTTTGATATCCTTTAAAATGAGCTGCACATTCTGAAAACCCTTGTAATCGTTAATATCCAAGGCAAAGGCAACGTCAATAAAGTCGCCCTCCTCCAGGTAATGATAATACTCGCCCATGCCGAAACCGACAGAGTCTAGGTACTTTCCGTCTTTCAGGAGCGTCATGCGCAGATGCTTTCCCTCGCTCATGACACTGATCTTGTGGATTTTGATATTGCGCACCGCAAAAGACGGTGTGGGGTTATCCACGCCAAAGGGCTGCAGGCGGTTGATGTCGTTGACCGTATCCAAGGTGATATAGGGAACCTTGATCGCCGCGTCCAGCATAATGGTGGGCGTCATCGTTGTTTCGGTCAGCTGATCTTTGGAACAGCGGTTGATCTTTTGACGGAATTGTTCGATATTGGCTGCCTTAATCGTCAGACCGGCCGCCAGTTCATGGCCGCCGAACTTTTCCAGCAGGTCGGAGCAGTTTTCCAGCGCGCCGAACAGATTAAAGCCGTTGACGCTCCGTCCGGAGCCTTTTGCCTCATCGCCGTCAATGGCAAAAAGAATCGACGGTTTATAGAACTTTTCGGTGATCTTAGAGGATACAATCCCCACAATCCCGTGGTGCCAGTGGTCGTGCGGAATGACAATCACATCGTCCTCCTTGACCTCCGGGTGCTGCTCTAAATATTCCATCGCCTCTTTAAACATTTTTTGCTCGGTCTGCTGACGAAGAGTATTTTCCTCGCATAAGGATTCCGCAAGCGTCCTTGCCTTTTCTTCATCATCGGTCAAAAACAGCTCCACACTGCGTGCGGCGCAGCCTAAGCGGCCGCTTGCGTTGATTCTGGGGGCGATGATATAGCCGATGGTAGAGGTTGTAATGGCCTTTCCGTTGGTGGATACGTCAATCAAGGCCTTAAGGCCGACATTGCTGGTGGTCTTAAACCGTTTTAACCCCTCGGTCACGATCACGCGGTTTTCATCCACCAGGGGCGAAATATCGGCAACCGTGCCAAGGCACATCAAATCTGCGTATTTGTCCATCAGATCGGACAGGGAATGTGTGTCGTCCAGCGCCTGAATCAGTTTAAAGACAACGCCGACGCCGGCCAGACTCTTAAACGGATACGGACAGTCCTTGCGCTTGGGGTCAACCGCCGCATAAACGTCCGGGATCCGCTCCTTACATTCGTGATGGTCGGTGACAATCACGTCAAGGCCGATCTCCTTTGCGTATTCGCTCTCCTCCACAGCGGTGATGCCCGTGTCAACGGTGATAATGAGCGAGGTGCCGTCCTTGCGGATTTTATCTAAGGCGTCCTTATTGACGCCGTAGCCCTCCTGCATCCGATCCGGCACGTAATAGGCAACTTCAATCCCCATTTCGGCAAGATGCTTATACAAGATGGCAATCGAGGTAATACCGTCTACGTCATAATCGCCGTAGATGGTGATTTTTTCGTGGCGTTCTTTGGCGGTGCGGATACGCTGTGCCGCCTTCTCCATATCCCGAAGCAGATAAGGATCGTGCATCACGCCGAGATCCTTGGATAAAAAGCGGGTGATGTCTGCATCGTCGCGGACGCCGCGGTTATATAGAATGATGGCCGTCAGCGGCGATATCTGGAATTTTTTTGAAATCTCTACCACACGATTTTTATCAAATTCCCGCAGCAGCCATTTTTTCTTCAGCATAATTGATTTCTCCCCAATAATTTGTTTGGGCGCCAAACAACAGCGCCCCTGATACAATACTAGTATTTTACCATGCTTTTTTGGAAATTACAACACCTTTTTTGGACGAAATCAGGTAAAAACTTACCAAAATATCGAACCAAAGATTATCTTACTTCCACAATTGCGGATGGAAAAAGCCCTGTTGCCCCGGCAGAGGCCGGCTAACTTTCTTCCTCATGTTTTTGCGGAATCCGAAGGTCACGCCCGACAAAAGGAAGAATTTCAAAATAGCCGTAAAGCCGCGATAAAACACGGCGCCCGTAAATATTCTCCAGATTATTCAGGCTGAAATTGGTGGACAGGATGGTGCTTCTTTTCTGCATCAGCCGTTCGTTCAGCAGTTCAAACAGAGCGGCGCTGGAATAGGCGCTGACAAATTCGGTGCCGAGGTCGTCAATAATCAAAAGCTCCACCTTATGGGCGTGCTTTGCGGCTGCGGCGGCCTGTTCCTCGTCCTCGCCGGAAAGCCGGTCAAACTTCAGCTTTTCCATGGTGTCAAACAGGGAAAAGGCGGTCTGATAGTAGACGGACTTTCCGCGGCTTAGGGCGTAATTTGCGATGCAGCTGGAAAGATAGGTTTTCCCGGTGCCGGCATTGCCCATCAGCAAAAGATTTTGGTGCGTGGTGTCAAAGGTTTCGGCAAAGTGCATCGCCTTTTGGACGGCCGCCTTGATGTAGGCAAGCGGCTGTCTGCCGTTTTGTGCCGGCTGATTTTGAAACAGGCGGTAGTCAAATCGGTCAAAGGTCTGTTCCTTCATATACTCGGTCAAATTGGCATTGGCGCCGATATACTTGGAAATCAGCTGCAAATAGCAGCTGCACCGCCGGCCGTTCTGGTCAAAGCCGGTATCGTGACAGTGCGGACAGGTATAGATATCGTCCAGATAATCGTCCGGCAGATGCAGCGCGCAGAGCAGCTCCCGCTTTTTTTGCTGCAGCTGCCGGATTCTTGCCTCAATCGCCGAAATGTCGGTCTTTTTATCCATTACGCACTTGATCAGCGCGGTACCGCCGAGCGCCAGCTTTTGCTCCAGCTCAGCCATGGCCGGTGCGGCGGCAAGAACCTTTTTCCGTCTGCGGTCGTGTTCCTTGCGATTTTCCTCCCGCCGCCGGGCAAGTTCCCGGCCTGCAAGGGTGTAAGCAGATTCCATGGCGTATCCCTCAACTTTCTCCCTGATCCAGCATCAGGTCTAAAATTTGTTCCTCCAGGTGATCATAGTCAACGGGGTTGGTGTCCTCATAGTTATTTCCCGGCCCCTTTTTGACAAATTTGGCGCCGCCGGGTTTTGCTTTGGCACCCATCTTTTTTTGGTCGTATTCCTTGACCTTCTGCGCATCGGTTATCCCGTTTTTTGCCCAATCCTGCAAAATGGAATCCAAGTAGGAGTAGGAGAGCTTGCCGGTATAGGCAACCGTGCGGTCATAGGCAAGCGGCAGCAGATCCAGCGGGACCGCCGCGTTGCCGAGCCAGCTTTTGATGTACTTTTTTTCGGTCGGGGTTAAGGCGCGGTCATGAATGCCGAGAACGCGGCGAACCTTTTGCTCCGCACTGTCATAGGCCTCCAGCTCCATGACATAGCTCTCTGCGGCCTCAAAGGTGTCAATACCGCGATCCGCCCAGTCCATCGCCATTTTTTCTAAGTAGCGGCGGCCGCATTTTCCGCGCTTTGCCGCATAGGATAAGAGCATGACAATCACTTCGACCGGCAGCCCCAGCCAATCGACAAAGGAATAAAGCAGCTCCATATCCGACTGGGTCAAAACCTTTTGCAAAATGGTCTCGGCCTGGTAGAACATTCCCGATATGGTCTTGTTTTTTGCGGCAACCGCGTCAATTTCCGCCATGGTATAAGAGGGCTTTTTCGGCTCGGCCGCCTTGTGGATCGGCCGGTGCGTGTGCGGTGCGGCTTGTCCGGTACGGCTGCCGCCGGAGAAGGTATAACTGTCCCCCTCCGTTTGGATTTCGCCGCAGCTGATCCAGTAGTCTAAATGATAGCGCAGCTGCGCGGCGGTGAGGTTTAACGCCGCGGCGGCATCCGTAAGATCGGGAAAGCGCCCGTCCGATTCCGTCCGGGCGCGGAGATACAGGTAAATCCGAATCGCCTGGGGATCTGAAAAACGGACGTATTTTTCGATAAATTCATAGGGTATTTGCAGGGCAGACATCAATGGCAGCCTCCTTGTTCCATCATTTTCCGACGCAAAAACGCCCGAACACTTCGTCAATAATTTCTTCCCGGACGGTCTGGCCGGTTACCTCACCCAGCGCCGAGAGGACGTCCTCTAAGTCGACATACAAAAGGTCAAAGGGCATCGTGCCCTCGTTGGCCGCGATGGCGTGCATCAGCGCATCCATGGCCTTTGTCAGTGCGTCGCGCTGCCGTGCGTTGGACAGGCAAACCTGTCCGGCGTTGACGCGCTGGGTGAGCAAAAGCCGGCGGATTGCGTCCTCCAGTGCAGGGATTCCCTGCGCGGCACCGTCTTTTGGAACGGCGGTCTTTAAAATACAGGAAACCGGGAGCTGCAGCGCCGTTGCCGCTTCCTCTTCGGTGATGCAGGACGCCTTGTCGGTCTTGTTCAGCAGTACCAAAACGCGCTTTCCGGCAAGCGCTTTGGCAATCGCGTAGTCCTCTTCCTCCAGCGGATGGCTGCTGTCAATCACAAACAGGCACAAATCCGCCTTTTGCATATGTTCTTTTGCACGGTCAATGCCGATCTGTTCCACCGTGCCGGCGCCGCTGCGCATCCCGGCGGTATCCATCAGCCGCAGGCGCATGCCGCCGACGGCAACCGATTCTTCAATCACATCCCTGGTTGTGCCGGGAATATCGGTTACGATGGCGCGCTCTGTACGCAGCAGAGTGTTGAGCAGCGAGGACTTGCCCACGTTGGGGCGGCCGACAATGACGGTCAGCACGCCGTCCTGCAGCATACGGCCGGTGTCAAAGGTGTCTAAAAGCGCCTGTATGTTTGTGCGGATTTCATTCAGCTGCGCGGCGGTTTCCTCGCGCGTTGGCGGATCGACCTCCTCCGGGTAATCGGCGGCGGCCGAGATGTGGGCGGTCAGCGCCATAATGCGCTCGCGCAGTGCGGTCAGCTGTGCGGACAGGGCGCCGTTTAGCGCGCGGGCGGCATTGGTAAGCCCCAAGTCCGAGCTGGCGTCAATCAAATCCATCACGGCCTCTGCCTCATTTAAGCTGGTTTTCCCGTTTAAAAAGGCGCGGCGGGTAAATTCGCCCGGCTCCGCCAGTCTTGCGCCGGCGTCCAGCAGATGCTTTAATATTTGGTTTGCGGCAAAAAAGCCGCCGTGGCAGTGGATCTCGGCGATGTCCTCACCGGTGTAGGAATGCGGCGCACGCATGACAACGGCCAGCGCCTGATCCAACGGCTGATCCTCCCGGTTCTCCGGGTGAATATGACAGAGCGTCAGCTTGTGGCTCTCCCACAGAGAGACGGGCTTTTTGTTCTTTGCTGTCCCCACTTTGGCTAAAATGGTCTGCGCGTCTTTGCCGCTGATCCTTAAAATGGCAATGCCACCCGAACCGACAGGGGTGGCGATGGCAGCGATGGTATCATGTAATTTCATAAAAATCCCCATTGCTTTCGTTTTTTTGCTTTAATTTTTATTGATGTTTTCCACCAGCTCGCGGATGATGGAGGCAAGCTCGGTATCCCCCGAAAGATTCTGGCGGATTTTTTTGACAGCCGTCATGACGGTGGTGTGGTCGCGGTTAAACTCTTCACCGATCCGCGGATAGGATTCGTCCAAAACCTCACGGGCAATGTACATGGCGATATGCCGCGGATAGGCAATGTCGTTGGAACGGCGCTTGGTCACCAGCGTACCGCTCGGCAGATGAAAGTATTTTTCCACTTCATCGATAATCACCTTGGTGGTGATATTGCGCTGCGGCAGGGTGGAGAGAATCTCCTTGAGCGCCTTTTGCGCCAGCTCCATCGAGATGGTGTTGGTGCGCTCAATCCCGGCATAGGCCAGAATCCGCTTGACCGCACCCTCCAAATCACGGACGTTGGATTTGATGTTGTTTGCGACATACTCCACAATTTCTTCATCAAAGGTGAAATATTCCTCTTCAATTTTAGAACGGAGAATGGCGATACGGGTCTCATAGTCCGGCGGCTGAATGTCGGCAAGCAGACCCATCTGGAACCGGCTCTTTAAACGGTCCGCCAGATGCGGCGTCTCGGACGGAAGCCGGTCGGAGGTCAGCACAATCTGCTTTCCGGCCTCATAAAGCGTGTTAAAGGTATGGAAAAATTCCTCCTGCGCAAGCTCTTTGGTTGCCAGAAACTGAATATCGTCCATCAGCAAAAGATCGACGGTACGATGCTTGTTGCGAAAGGCCTGGTTGCTCTTTTCGCGGATGGCGGTGACTAACTCATAGGTGAACTTTTCACTGGTGGTATAGAGCACCTTTTTATCGGGGTAATGCTGCATAAAATAGTTGCCGACCGCCTGGAGCAAATGCGTTTTGCCAAGACCGCTGCCGCCGTAAATAAATAAAGGATTGTATTTTTGAGACGGCGATTCCGCCACGGCAAGCGAGGCGGCGTGTGCCAGATTATTATTGTTCCCCACCACAAAGGACTCGAAGGAATACTTCGGGTTTAAGGTGTTTTGGCTGCGGATCGGGTCAAAGGCCGGCGCGGCCGGTGCGGCACTGGGGGTATCACAGACCACCTCCATGGTGTACGGCGCGCCGAAAGCGTCCGCAATGCAGCTTTCAAGCAGAGAGCGGAATTTGGTGGTAATAATGTCCTTATTCAGTTCGCCGGGAACCGAAAGGCGCAGTACGGTATCGGTCAGCGCAAGCGGTTTTATCGGCACAATCCAGGTCTCAAAGGAAACAGGAGAAATCTCCTGTTTAATATCCTTTAAAACTTGGCTCCAGTGTGTGTTCATCTCTTCCAAGGCAGATGCCCTCCCATCATCGGTATCGATCCAAAAAGTCACATAAAACCGGGGGATTCCCCTCCCGCATTTTATGGTATCAAACGCTGTAAAAATGCCGGTCAGATGCAAAGACACCCCCGGCGCTTACTACTATCATAACAGAAATGATTTAAAATTTCAACACCAAAAAAACCGAAAAATTGCGGTAAAAAAATCTTTTTTTTCGCAAGTACAAAATGTAGAGTTTGTCAAAAAGAGTCAAATACAAGATGTATGATTTTTTTGATAAAAAAATTTTTTTAGCAAGGAAAAACGCATCCCATCGATGCGCCCGGCGGTTTTTTGCCGTCGGGCGCATTTTGGAGAAAGAAATTTGGTGTTTTTATCTAAAAAATGAATTTTCCGCAAAAGGGGCTTGACATTTTGGGCTTTGCGTGATAGAATAATACAGATTTTCCTATAATGTAGAAAATAGCCGCGACTGCGGCCATAAAGAATCCTATGGATGATAATCGGTAAGGAGGGATAGCAATGCTGAGAACATACCAGCCCAAAAAGAGACACCGCGCAAAAGAGCACGGCTTTCGTAAGAGAATGAGCTCTAAAAACGGCCGCAAGGTTTTGGCGAGAAGAAGACTGAAGGGCAGAAAGAAGCTGTCTGCGTAAAAGATTTTGCAGACATTGCCCGTCCGGCGGCGATCGGGTCACAGACGATCCGCGCCTTTCGGTTCCATTTTCCGGCAGCGCTGCTGCCGGGCTCGCTTTGGGCGGTCTGCAGAAGAGCGGAAAACTGAATACTGCGGTTTTTTCGACAGTCTGAAGGCGCCTTAGGGCGTCTTTTTGTCTATTGTCAGAGGAAAGATAGGGCAGAAGTGACATGAAAATTGTAAGCCTAGATCAAAACGGGCAGTTTCAGCGGCTGTACCGCCGCGGAAAATCTGTCGTAACGCCGACCATGGTGGTATATGCGCTGCCCAATCGGACGCGCCGCGTCCGCTTAGGGATTACCGCCGGGAAAAAGGTGGGCGGTGCGGTTTTAAGGAACCGCGCCAAGCGCAGAATCCGGGAACTATTCCGTACGTTTCTGGCCGATATCCGGCCGGGGACAGACATTTGTATCGTCGCGCGTACCTATACGGTGCACGCCCCGCACAAAAAGCTGGTGCGGGATTTTCACACAGCAATGCAAAAGCTGGAGGTATGGAAGAATGAAGAGACTGCTGATTTACATGATTAAGCTGTATCAGCGCTTCCTTTCACCGCTTAAGAGACCGTGCTGCAGGTATTATCCCAGCTGCTCTCAGTATGCTGTTTTGGCAATTGAAAAATACGGGGCGCTGCGCGGCAGTTTGAAGGCACTGCTGCGGCTGCTCCGCTGTAATCCGCTTTTTCGGGGCGGCATCGATGAGCCTTAATCGAAAAAGTGAGAACGAAGCAACGAAGGAGGAGAGCAAGTGTCCTATATTATGCTGGCCCTCGGTTGGGTCTTAAAAATGTGTAACCTGCTGGTGGGAAACTACGGCGTGGCAATCATTTTGTTTACCATTATCATTAAGGCGGTTCTTTTGCCGATGATGGTGAAGCAGCAAAAATCCATGACCAAAACGCAAAAGCTGCAGCCGCTGCTCAATGAACTGCAGCAAAAATATGCCAATGATAAAGAAAAGCTCAACGCCGAGACCATGAAGCTTTATCAAAAGTATAAGGTAAATCCGATGAGCGGTTGCCTGCCGCTTGTCATTCAGCTTCCGATTCTGATGGCGCTCTACTGGGTGGTAAAAAAGCCGGTGGTATACCTGATGGGCTTTGGCGAGGACGAGGTATGGCGGATTATCAGTGCAATCCTTGAATGGAGTGAACAGAATCCGGACGGACTCAACCAGTTTTACACCGCCCTCGGCATTGAAAATATGGAGCGTCTGACCGATTCCGCGTACCGGATGTTTGGTATGTATGAGATTCAGATTGCCGAGTTTATCAATGCGCACCCGGATATTATGAACAGCCACTGGATTTTAGAAACCGGAAAGAATTATGACATTATCGATTTTCACTTCATTGGGCTGGATCTCTCCCAGACGCCCAATCTGAACGCATTTTTGGGATTGTTCATCGGCAAGGTGAGCCAGCTGACGCCGGGCACCATGCTCTTGTGGATCATTCCGGCTCTGTCCGGACTCAGTTCGTTTGCGACCTCAAAGCTTACGCAGATGATGCAGCCTGCGCCGGTCAAGGATAAAAACGGCGAGGAACAACCCAATCCCATGAAATCCATGATGCTCTTTATGCCGCTGATTTCTGCGTGGTTTGCATTTACACTTCCGGCGGCAATCGGCCTTTACTGGATTGTAAGTAACGTATTGCAGCTTGCACAGCAGTATGTATTGATGAAGGTAGTAAAAGTAGACTTAACCGAGGAACAAATCGAAGGGGAGATTGTCAATGTTAAGAAAAATAGAAAAAAACGCAAAAAGTAAAGAAGAAGCCTTAGAGCTGGCGGCGCAGGAATTTGGCGTTCCGGTCAGCGAACTGTCTTATAAGGTAGAGCGCGAGGTCGGCAAGGGACTGATGGGTCTTTTGCTCGGCAAAGAGGTCATCATTTCTGCCTGGATCACCAAGGAAGCCGAGGAGGAAGAGGAAAAACTCCGCAAAATTGCGCAAAAGCGCGCCGAGTCGGAAAAGCTGGAGGCAAAGGACGGCAGCCAGAACCCGTATGCACCGAAGGAAGAACCGGCATTTTTAGATCATGTCGGCCCCGGCGGCAGACAGAAAAAGAAACCGGCGGAAAAGGCAAAGACGCCGCAAAAACCCGATACGGAAAAGCCTGCCGCAGAAAAGCCGGCCGAGGAGACTGCGGCAAAGACCGAAAAACCGGCAGCCAAAGAGGGCGGCAGCAAAAAACGCCGCGAGGTAACCGAGCAATCCTTAAAGGATGCCGCATACTTTGCGACCGAGCTGGTACACAAGATGGGGCTTGAGGATGCCGAGGTTGCGGTTGTAAACAGCGGCGAGTCCGTGGACGTTACGGTTTCCGGCTCTAAAATGGGGCTTTTGATCGGCAAGCGCGGCGATACGCTGGATGCCGTGCAGTATCTGGTTAGCCTGTACGTGAATAAAGAAAAGAATTCATATATCAAAGTCAACGTAGACACAGAGGGCTACCGTGCAAAGCGGGAGGAAACCCTGGTAAAGCTTGCCAAGGGTTTGGAGCGCCGTGTGATACGGGAACGCAGAGCGGTTGCGCTGGAGCCGATGTCTCCCAATGAGCGGCGCATCATTCATGCGACTCTGCAAAACAGTACAAAAGTAAAGACCTACAGCGTGGGAGAAGAGCCGCACCGCAAGGTGACCGTGGCTCCGATCGACGAGGCGTAGGGACGCAGAGCCGGCCGCAGTTCTTGCCAAAGAGTTGCGGCCTTTTACTAGCCGAATTGCCCTTTGGGGCGAGCGCGGATGAAAGACAGAGGATGAAACAACAATGAGTTACCGCTATTTTGAAAACCGTGACTGTGAATATTATCCCTGCCATGCACTGGATAAGATGAACTGTCTGTTTTGCTTTTGCCCCCTCTATTTTCTGGAGGATTGCGGCGGTCATTTTACCATGATTGCCGGCGCCTCCAAAGAGGCGATCAAGGATTGCAGCCATTGCCTGATTCCGCACAAAGAGGGCGGCTATGACTATGTGATGGAAAAGCTGAAGGGACGCAGACGGTCGGAGGATCAGCATCAGTATTACGGAGAAGAGTGGCTCTGAGCCGATGACGGAAAGAGGAATTTTATATGAACTTGGAAGAAATCAAAGCACTGGATCAAAAATATTATATGAATACCTTTGGCGAGCGGACGCCGGTATGTTTTACCAAGGGAGAGGGAATCACCTTAACCGATACCGAGGGTAAAGAATACCTGGACTTTTTTGCCGGGATTGCGGTCAATGCCCTGGGCTATGCGCATCCGCGCCTGGTACGGGAGCTGACCGATCAGATTGCCGGGGTGACGCATACCTCCAGTGTGTACTATGTGGAAAACCAAGCAAAGCTGGCACAGCTGCTGGCGGAAAACAGCTGCGCCGACCGCGTGTTTTTTGCAAGTACGGGCGCGGAGGCCAACGAGGGCGCGATTAAGCTTGCCAAAAAATACTTTGTCGAACAGGGAAAGCCCGAAAAGCGGGAGTTTGTGACTTTAAAAAATTCGTTCCACGGAAGGACGCTGGCAACCGTAGCGGCAACCGGCCAGGAAAAATTCCAAAAGCCGTACCGGCCGCTTATGGAAAAGTTTTTACATATTGAGGCCGAGGATATTGACGCGCTGAAAAAGGCGGTCAATGTCAACACAGCCGCCGTAATGATTGAGCTGATCCAGGGCGAGAGCGGTGTCCTGCCGCTCAGTCAGGCATATGTTGACGCCATCTGCAGCGTTTGCAGAGAGCATGACGCACTGCTGATTGTCGATGAGGTGCAGACCGGAATCGGCAGAACGGGCAACCTGTTTGCCTATGAGTGGTACGGGATTGAGCCGGATATCATCACCATGGCAAAGGGGCTTGGCGATCGGCGCGCTGGCTGCCAAGGAGTCGGTCGCAGCGGCGTTCCATCCCGGCGATCACGGAACCACCTTTGGCGGAAACCCCTTGTCGTGCCGTGCCGGTCTTGTCGTACTGGACGAGCTGCTGCATCACGGTCTTTTGGCGCATGCGGCAGAGATGGGCACATATTTGAAGGAAAAGCTGGATAAGCTCGCAGAGAATCATGACGCGGTTTTGACGGTGCGCGGCAAAGGTCTGATGCTGGGCGTTGTTTTTAAGGACGCGATTGCAAAGCAGGTCGGAAACGCCCTGCGCGAGTGCGGAATTTTGGTCGGCGTTGTCGGAGGAAACGTGCTGCGGATTGTGCCGCCGCTGATTGTGTCGGAGCGGGAGATTGACGCATTTGTTTCGGCGCTCGGCCGGATACTTACAGGTGAGGAGAGGGGTTAAAGTATGAAACATTTTATCAGTATTCACGATATCACCACAGAGGAATTTCACGCATTGCTGGATCTTGCGATTCGGCTGAAGAAGGAGACCAAGGCCGGGATTGCGCACCCGATTTTAAAGGGCAAGTCGCTCGGTATGATTTTTACCAAGTCCTCGACCAGAACACGGATTTCCTTTGAGGTTGGCATGTACCAGCTGGGCGGTCATCCGCTCTACTTAAATGCAAACGATATGCAGCTCGGCCGCGGAGAGAGCATCTATGACACGGCAAATGTGATGAGCCGCTTTGTGGACGGAATCATGATCCGCACCTTTGCGCACCAGGACGTTTTGGATCTGGCAAAGTACGGAACCGTGCCGGTGATTAACGCGCTGACGGATGATCTGCATCCGTGCCAGGCAATGGCCGATCTGATGACGGTGTATGAACATAAGGGTAAGCTGGAGGGATTAAAGCTTGCCTATGTCGGAGACGGAAACAATGTGGCGCACTCCCTGCTCTATGCCTGCGCCAAGGCCGGTATGCACATGTCGGTGGCAACGCCGAAGGGCTATGCCTGCGCCGAAGAAGTGGTAGAAAACGCGAAGGCGGACGCCAAGGAGACCGGGTCCCGAATCTTGATTACCAATGACCCGGAGGAGGCGGTTGCCGGTGCGGACGTGGTATGCACCGACACCTGGACGAGTATGGGACAGGAGGCCGAAAAAGCGGAGCGCGTGAAGATCTTTAAGGATTATCAGGTCAACGCCGCACTTTTTGCAAAGTCCAAGGAGGACAGCGTATTTATTCACTGCCTGCCGGCTTACCGCGGCTATGAGGTTACCGAGGATGTCATTGACGGGCCGCGCTCGATCATCTTTGACGAGGCGGAGAACCGTCTCCACGCCCAAAAGGCAATCCTGGCAACACTTATGGCAGATTAGCAGCTTTTGCGGAAAGGTCGAATAAAAATGGAAAGCTTATATGCATTTGAAGTAAAGCACGCCACCGAAGAGGATATCCCTGCGATCCATAAGATCACCAAGGACGCATTTTTAAAGTATTGCGAGATGGCAGGGCTGAGCTATGATATTGAGGCGCTGAACGAAACCTATGAGGATATCCGCCGTGATATCCATGAAAAAAATGTTTTTGTGGTACGCATTGACGATGAGCCGGTCGGAACCGTGCGCATTGAGCTGCTGCCGAACGGCGAGGCATACCTCAGCCGATTCGGCGTGGCAAGCCACCACCGCAACAACGGTATCGGCAAGATTTTGATGAATGTGGTGGATAAGGTCATGCGCGAAAACTGCGTAAAGACGCTTCGTCTGCACACGGCGGCCAAGGTCGCAACCCTGATCCGCTTTTACTACGGCCGCGGTTTTTATATCGCGTCGGTGGAGAATAGCCGCGGATATCCCAGGGCAGAATTGGTAAAGGAATATCGTTAGGCGAAAGGGCAGTCCGCCGCCCGGAATCGGGTGTGGGGGATTTGCGTTTCGCGATGGAAAGGAAGATTTTGATGAAGATAAAAACACTGTTTGTCAGCACCCCTGAGGATCAGGCCGCGGTTTCGGTCTGCGGCTGGGTCAGAAATATCCGCATCTCCAAAAATTTCGGGTTTATCGAACTCAACGACGGCTCCTATTTTAAAAATGTACAGGTCGTGATTGAGGCGGAGCAGCTGGAAAATTTTTCAGAGCTTGCAAAGCTGAATATCGGCGCGGCGCTTCGCGTGGACGGCAGCCTGGTGCTGACGCCGGAGGCAAAGCAGCCGTTTGAGATTAAGGCAACATGCGTTGCGGTTGAGGGGTTGAGCGCACCCGAATATCCGCTGCAAAAAAAGCGGCATACCTTTGAGTATCTGCGCACGATTCCGCATCTGCGCCCCAGAGCCAACACGTTTTCCGCGGTCTTTCGCGTGCGTTCTCTGATTGCGTTTGCGATCCATAAATTCTTTCAGGAGCGCGGATTTGTCTATGTGCATACGCCGCTGATTACCGGCAGCGACTGTGAGGGCGCCGGAGAGATGTTTCAGGTAACCACCTTAGACCTTAACAATCCGCCAAAGGACGATGACGGACAGACCGATTATACCAAGGATTTCTTCCGCCGCCATACCTCGCTGACCGTCAGCGGTCAGTTAGAGGCTGAGGATTTTGCGATGGCGTTTGGCGATGTCTATACCTTTGGCCCGACCTTCCGTGCGGAAAACTCCAATACCACGCGGCACGCGGCAGAATTTTGGATGATTGAGCCGGAAATCGCTTTTGCGGATCTTGACGACGATATGGCACTGGCTGAGGATATGTTAAAGTCTGTCATCCGCTACGTGTTAGAGCAGGCGCCGGAGGAAATGAAGTTCTTTAACCAGTTTGTGGACAAGGGACTTTTGGAGCGGCTTGATAACGTTGTCAGCAACGAATTCGGGAAAATCACCTATACCGAGGCGGTTGCGCTGCTGCAAAAGAGCGGCAAGACGTTTGAATACCCGGTACAGTGGGGCATGGATCTGCAGACCGAGCATGAACGCTATCTGACCGAAGAAGTGTTTAAAAAGCCGATCTTTGTGACCGATTATCCCAAAGAAATCAAGGCGTTTTATATGCGGCTGAACGAGGACGGCAAGACCGTTGCTGCGATGGACTGTCTGGTTCCCGGCATCGGCGAGATTATCGGCGGCAGCCAGAGAGAAGAACGGCTGGATGTTCTGCTCTCGCGGATGGAGGAAATGGGGCTTGCCAAAGAGGATTACGAACACTATTTAGACCTGCGCCGGTTCGGCAGTAACAAGCATGCCGGCTTCGGCCTTGGGTTTGAACGTGCCGTGATGTATTTAACCGGCATGAGCAATATCCGCGATGTATTGCCCTATCCGCGTACCGTGGGCAGTCTGTATTAAAAAGGAGTGTAAAAAATGCCGTTTGGAATTCCGATTTGGAGAATTGTGCTGGTCGTGATCCTGATCTTTTTGGTGGTAAAGCGGGCAGACCTGGTGGCTGCCTTTGCGAAGATGAAGTACCAAAAGCGTCAGTATCCGCAGGCGATGCGTATTTATAAAATTGCCGATAAAATCGGCAATCTCAGCCTTGGCAACAAGCTTACCTTAGGATATGTTTGTCTGCGCTGCGGCTGCCTGGAAGAAGCCAGAAAGCACCTTATGCTTTGCAGCACGCTGACTAAGCGCGGCAGTGCGGACCGCAACCAGGTCAATAACATTTTGGCGCTGGTCAGCTGGAAGGAAGGAAACTTAGACGACGCCATTGAGATTTTGGAGGACGTCATGGATTCCGGCTATCAGACAACTGTGGTCTATCAAAACCTGGGTATCTTTTATAACCTGAAAGACGATGCAAAAAAGGCGCTTTCCTTTAACCTTGCGGCGTATGACTATAACAGTGACGATCCGATCATCTGTGATAATCTGGCCGACGCCTATGCAAAAAACGGTGAATTCGAGAAGGCGGCAGAGATTTACGAGAGCTTTATTCATCAAGATCCGGAGCCGCGGTTCCCGGAGGCGTATTACGGCTACGGCGAAGTGTTGATTCAGCTCGGAAAACGCGAAGAAGGCCTTGCGATGATAGAAAAGGGACTGACCAAGCCGTTTTCGTATTTAAGCATCCGCCCCAAAGAGGAGATCGAGGAACGGTACCGGAGTCTTAGCCGAAAGTGAGCAATCCGAACCCCGATTTTGGGAGGCGAACCCGATATGCCCTGTGATTGAAAAATCACAAATTTGCCTGCTTAAACCATATTGTGTTCGTCGCCTTGATGGCAAGACGGAGGATATTCCGGCATAGCGGCGGAGAATATAAGCACAATAAAAGGCGTCCCGTATGGGGCGCCTTTATAGAAATTACAGGATAAAATCAGTCGAGCGAATCGGGGTTTTGTCCGTCCTCTTCCGGCTCACAGATCACAACTTCAACCGCACGGGTTAAAATGTCGGTGTAGCTGTAAGAGACGCGGCGTTCGCTCGCCATAAAATCATCCGGTGTGTTAAGCTTTACAATAAAAATACTGGGGTAGGTTCCTTCGATTACGCCCTCACGGGTTACGGTTTGTTTTCTCCCTCTTTTTGCGGTAAGCTTGACCTTATTTCCCACATGGTCAGACAAGCTGGACTTAATTTTAACCAAATCATTTTGAACAAACAAACCTAACACCCCTTTTTCAATTTCTCTGTCAAGTATACCATAGTTTTGCAAAATTGTAAATAGAAAAAAACGAAAAATTACGACTCGTTTACAATTTTGTAACATATCACACCGAATATAAAAAAAAATTAGTAAAAAGAACGAAATTTTACCAATGACAACAGGAGGAAATATCATGCAAAAAACGGTGCAAAACAGCTTTGCGGCCGGGATGCGGGACGGCGTGCCGATTGCGCTCGGCTACCTCTCGGTGTCCTTTACCTTCGGCATGATGGCGGTGGCCGGCGGAATCCCCGTCTGGGCGGCGGTTGCGATTTCAATGACCAACCTGACCTCTGCCGGGCAGTTCGCCGGGATTTCCATGATTGCGGCCATGGCAAGCTATTTTGAGGTCGCCCTAACTCAGCTGGTGATTAACATTCGCTATGCGCTGATGTCACTTTCGCTTTCGCAAAAGCTGGATCGCGGGGTTAAGACGCCGGCGCGGCTTCTCATCTCGTTTGGCATCACGGACGAGGTTTTTGCGGTGGCATCCACCAAGGAGGGCATGGTCGGCAAGCGCTATATGGGCGGCCTGATCGCCGTGCCGTATATCGGGTGGGCGCTCGGCACGCTGCTCGGCGCAGTGGCAGGCACGCTGCTCCCTCCGGCGGCGCAGTCCGCGCTCGGCATTGCGATTTACGGGATGTTTTTAGCCATCATCGTTCCGGCGGCAAAAAAGAGCCGCCCGGTACTGGTGGTGGTGCTTCTGGCTGCCGTACTGAGCTGCGCCTTTCGCTGGCTGCCGGTTCTAAACCGCGTCTCTGCCGGCTTTGTCATTATCATCTGTTCGGTGGCCGCCGCCGGAATCGGCGCGCTGCTGTTTCCCAAAAAGGAGGAATCCGTATGACCCCATCGATAAGCCGCTTGCTCTGCTATATCGGCGTCATGGCGCTGGTTACGTATGCGGTGCGCGTCCTGCCGCTGACCCTGTTCCGCAGGGAGATTACCAATGTTTATATCCGTTCGTTTTTAGAATATATCCCCTACGCGGTGCTCGGAACCATGACGCTGCCGGATATTCTCTATTCCACCGGGAATTTGGGCTCGGCCGTAGCCGGACTGATTGCGGCCGCCGCACTGTCGTATATGGAGCGCAGCCTGCTCACCGTGGCGGCTGCGGCGTGCGCGGTGGTGTTTTTGGTCGAGCAGCTTTTTTAGCGGAATGTTCTTTTTCGGTAACGGATTGCCGAGTATTGGGCGCAGCGAAAGCGGAAATCCGCCTCCCAAAATCGGAGTTTGTCTCCCGTGTGTCTAGGCGATGCCGGACGGACAAGGCACTGCGCCAGACCGCTGCTGAAATAAAACAATCAAACAATAAGAAACATCGGCTGATCCGAAAAAATCAGCTCATTCAGCCCATATGAAAAAATTGGTCAGGAGGGATATCAAGATGGTTGTCACGCTTACGCTGAACCCGTCACTGGACTATGTCATGGATGTGCCGCATTATCAAAGCGGTACGGTAAACCGCGCCGCAAGGACGCGGCTTTTGCCGGGCGGAAAGGGAATCAACGTTGCCCTTATGCTGTCGCGCCTGGGAACGCCGGCACGGATGCTGGGCTTTTTGGGCGGCGCGGCCGGGAAGCAAATTGACCAAATGCTAAAGGGTACGGGTGCGCAGACCGACTTTATCTTTCTGCCTGAGGGTGAGTCTAGAATCAACGTAAAATTAAAGGGCGAAACGGAGACTGAAATCAATGCGGCAGGCCCCGATGTGCCGCAGGAATCCATGGCGATGCTCTATCAAAAGCTGGATATGCTTTGCGCAGACGATTTTTTGGTGCTGGCCGGCAGCGTACCGGTCTCACTGCCGAAGGATTGCTATCGGCAGATTTTAGCGCATGTTGAAAATACGGGCGTTCACGCCGTTGTGGACGCAGAGGGCGAGTGGCTGAGTCAGACGCTCCCCTTATCGCCTTTTTTGATCAAACCCAACCATCACGAATTGGGGGATCTGGTCGGCAGAGCGATTGTAAATGCGGAAGATGCGCTGCAAGGCGCAAGGGAGCTGCAAAAAAGAGGGGCGAGAAACGTCCTGGTTTCGATGGCGGAGCAGGGTGCCGCGCTGCTTTGCGAAAACGGAGAAACCATGACCGCCGCTGCACCAAAGGGAACGCCGGTGCATTCCACCGGTGCCGGCGACTCGATGGTGGCTGGGTTCTTGGCCGGGTATTTGAAAGATCAAAGCTTTCAAACCGCGCTGCGCTACGGCTGCTGCGCCGGCAGTGCCACGGCGTTTTGCGAGGGACTGGCAGAGGGCGAGCAGGTCATGGCGCTTTACCGCACAACCTATTTTTTATAATTTCTTTTGTATAGATTTTTTTCCTTTGTGGCAAACTGAAACAAAGAGTATTACTGCAAAGGAGAATCAGAATGAAAACATTTACCTATACCATTACGGACCCGGATGGAATCCACGCGCGGCCGGCCGGAAAACTGGTGAAAGAGGCCGGAAAGTTTCAGTCGCAGATTACCATAGAGGCAAAGGGAAAAAGCGGTGATGCAAAACGGATTTTTTCAGTCATGACGCTGGGGGTTCCGCACGGCGGCGAGATCACCGTAACGGTTGACGGCGCAGATGAGGAAACGGCAGCGGATGCGCTCCTGCAGTTTTTGAAAGAGAATCTGTAAGGGGGGATACCATGCTCACCTATCGTGGAAAAAGCGTCTACCGCGGTATTGCAATCGGCAAAATCAGGCTTTACCGCAAGCGGCCGCAGGCCGTGAAACGCACCCATGTTGCGGACTGCGAAAAAGAAGTCGCACGCTTTGAAAATGCCAGAGAGACCGCGGCACAGCAGCTGCGCGCGCTGCATGAAAAGGCGCGCGGCGAGGTCGGCAGCGACCATGCCGCGATTTTTGAAATCCATCAGATGATGCTCTCGGACGAGGATTATTTGGAATCCATTGTGCATATGATCCGCGGCCAGAATGTCAACGCCGAATACGCGGTGGCGGTGACCTGTAAAAATTTTTCCAACGTTTTTTCGGATATGGAGGACGCCTATATGCAGGCGCGTGCCGCCGATGTCCGGGATATTTCGGAGCGGATTTTACAGATTTTAACGGGCAGCGCCGAACAGACCGACGCCGGGGACGAGCCGGTCATTTTGGTTGCCGAGGATCTTGTGCCGAGCGAAACGGTGCAGCTGGATAAATCCAAGGTGCTGGCGTTTGTAACGGTCAAGGGATCTTCCAACTCGCATACGGCGATTTTAGCCAGAACCATGAATATCCCGGCAGTGATCCGCGCAGGAATACCGCTGGACGCATCGATTGACGGAAAAATGGCGGTTGTGGACGGGGACAAGGGCAATATCTATATTGATCCGGACGCGGCGCTTTTAGAGGAAATGCAGCGGCGAAAAGCGCATGAGGACGAGCAGCGGCAGCTTTTGCTCACCTTAAAGGGAAAAAAGAATGTGACGCGTGACGGCACGGAAATCAAGCTTTATGCCAATATCGGCAACAGCAAGGATCTGGCGCTGGTACTGCAAAATGACGCCGGCGGAATCGGCCTTTTCCGCAGTGAGTTTATTTATTTAGAGCGGCAGGACTTTCCGACCGAGGAAGAACAGTTTCAGATTTATCGGTCGGTTGCCGAGACCATGGCCGGAAAAAAGGTAATTGTTCGGACGCTGGATATCGGTGCGGACAAACAGGCGGATTATTTCGGGCTGGAACCGGAGGAAAACCCGGCCATGGGGATGCGTGCCATTCGGATTTGCCTGACCCGGCCGGAGATTTTCAAAACGCAGCTGCGTGCGCTGTTTCGGGCGGCCGTCTACGGTTCGCTTTCGGTGATGTATCCCATGATTACCTCGGTGGCGGAGATGCAGAAGATCAAAGCGGTGACCGATGCCGTCTGTCAGGAGCTTGATAGAGATCATATCCCGTATCGGATTCCGGAACAGGGGATTATGATTGAGACGCCGGCCGCCGTCATGGTATCGGATCGGCTGGCTGAGATGGTGGACTTTTTCAGTATCGGAACCAACGATTTATCCCAGTACACCATGGCAATTGACCGCCAGAACCCGGATCTGGACGGATTTTTTGATCCGCACAGCGAGGCGGTGCTGCGTATGATCGCCATGGCGGCGGAAAATGCGCACCGCGCCGGAATTTGGGTCGGCATCTGCGGTGAACTTGGCGCGGACACATCGCTGACCGAGACTTTTTTGAAAATGGGAATCGATGAGCTTTCGGTGTCGCCCGGCCGCGTGCTGGCCGTTCGGCAGGCAATCCGCGCGGTTGACTTATCGGCAAAGAAATCCAAATAAGCAAAATCGGCAAGTACTTTCCGTACTTGCCGATTTTTGGCTATATAAAATCACTTCGATGTCACCGATGGAATGATTTGAAATATGACATTTGGAGTTTCTTCATGGACGTCCCGGAATACCGCAAGGATTTCTTTCATATATGGTTGCCATTCGGTGGAAACACGGTCGAGACCTTTTATCATAATGCAAATATTTTCATGCCATGTATAACTCATGGCATCGTACAATGCATCCAAATTATTCCCCCAGTCATAAGGAAAGGCAAATGAATCTTTCAGTACGGCATAGATGTCTGCCCATGTTTTTGCACCTGTAAAATCTAAAACTATTTTTTTCATACTATCTATCTTCTCCCGTTATTTCTATGAATGTATCGTAATGATCATAAGTTACAAAAATAAGTCCATCATTGGAAAATACAATTCTTTGCTTGTTCCTGTAACCGCCATTGTAGTTTATATCTGCCTCATACCAGACTCTGCCCTCCTTATCTGGAAGAACTTTTTTCTTGTTTTTATAAATGCCTCCAAAGATCATATGATTGGGTGCCACTTCAGATAAATTTCCTGTGAGATTATTCCATCCCATTTTATATGCTTCTGCCTTAGTGATGTAATAATCGGGCAATTCATTTAGGTAGTATAACCACCAATCTGCGCCCATTGTACCAAGTTCTGTTGCACATCCCGCGACAATGGCGAGCAGTTGCTCTAATCTACAACCACAGTGCTCATGGAGCTTTGGTTCACCAATCCTCATTAACTCATCATAAGAAAATATTTTGCCATTGCGCTTAAAACATTCAAAGCAAGTTGCAGGCACTATAAAAGTTTGCCATCTAAACCATTCTTCACTTTTTTGCATATCATCACTCCTGTTTAAGTTATTTACATCCGAATGTTTATGTTTTAATTATACTTAAACAAAAGTGACATGGCGTGCCATGCATAAAATATAGCGTAATCTAATTCATTTATCAGGGGAAAAACCAAGTGTAACTTTTTATGTAAAAAGAGGAACGGTGCAGTAGGCGAATAATTTTTCAACATCAAAAAAATCGGAACGGAGCAAAGTCCGTTCCGACATGGAGGCGCCACCCAGATTTGAACTGGGGCATAAAGCTTTTGCAGAGCTCTGCCTTACCACTTGGCTATGGCGCCATATTCTATTGTATGATAAAAGACGCAAAATCATGCGTCTTTTATCATATTTGGAGCGGAAGACGAGATTCGAACTCGCGACGTTCACCTTGGCAAGGTGACGCTCTACCACTGAGCCACTCCCGCGCAACAATGACATGATAGCATATTATAAGCCGTTTGTCAAGCCTTTTTGCAATATTTTTTAATCATTTTTCGATTTCGCGGAGGTGTAAGAAATTACACCTCCGCATTATTTGTTTTTAGTGGTCGTGATGGTCGCAGCCGCAGTCACATTCGCAGTCGCTCAGATCAAGCTCAATGACCTCGCCGCAGTCGGGACACTTAAACACGCCGTCCGCAATGTCGTCCAGATCATCGCCGGTGAGATCGATTTCAGCGCCGCAATGATCGCAAACCAAGGTATACATATCATCCTCGTCGTCATCGTAATCGCCAAAAGTCTCGTCACCGATCATCTCGATAACATCCTCCATCTCATCGATCTTGTCCGCAATAAAGCCCTGCTCGCTGTCTAACATTTCCAGCTCCTCGGACATATCGCCCAAAAGATTTAAAATGCCGTCAAGCAGCTGACCCTCTGTCGTGGTCTTATCCAGTTTTAATCCATCTGCAAGCCCCTTTAAATAGGCTGCGCGGTTTGAAATCTCAGACATGATTTACACCTCGTTTTCTGATAAATTTTATACTCTTTCCATGTATTCACCGGTACGGGTATCAATACGGATGGTATCTCCCTCATTGACAAACATCGGAACCGTAATCACTGCGCCGGACTCTACCGTAGCAGGCTTTGTTACGTTGGTTGCCGTGTTACCCTTAACGCCGGGTTCGGTCTCGGTAACTTTCATCTCAACAAAAGTCGGCGGTTCTACCGCAAACACATTGCCTTTGTAGGAAAGGATTTTTACGGTCATGTTTTCCATGACAAACTTTAACGCATCCCCCAGCTGATCCTGGCTGAGCGGAATCTGGTCGTAGGTTTCCTGATCCATAAAATAGTACAGACCGCTGTCCTCGTACAGATATTCCATATCCTTTCTTTCAATACGGGCCGGCTCTACCTTTTCCGTCGGGTTAAAGGTTCGCTCTACCACTGCGCCCGTCATCACATTTTTCATCTTGGTTCTTACAAAGGCAGCGCCCTTGCCCGGTTTTACGTGCTGAAACTCTACGACCTGGTACACATTACCGTCGTATTCAAACGTAAGACCGTTTCTAAAATCACCTGCACTTATCATTGGTGCAACCTCCTTCAAAAGTACTTATTTTTATTGTATACTAAACTTTGAAAAAAAGCAAGCATTTTTTCAAAAAACGCCCGATGGCTTTACCGGCATCTTACAATTCCAGCAGATCTTTGGAAAGATGCGTCAGATTTTCGATGCCGCCCTCCCTGACGCACACCATATCCTCAATCCGAACGCCGCCGAAATCCGGAATATAAATGCCCGGTTCGCAGGTTACGATCATTCCCTCGGCAAGGCACACCGTGCTGCCCGGCGAAAGATTGGGCAGCTCATGAATCAAAAGTCCCACGCCGTGGCCTAAACTGTGTCCGAAGTACGCGCCGTACCCGGCAGCCGCAATCACGTCCCGTGCCGCTTTGTCCGCCTCCGCGCCCGATATGCCGGCGCGGATCACGTCAAGCCCGGTCTGCTGCGCCCGTTTTACCGTATCGTAAACCTTTTTTTGTTCTTCCGACGCTTTGCCGACAACGACCGTGCGCGTCATATCGGAGCAATAGCCGCCCACCCGGCAGCCAAAATCCATCGTGACAAAGTCGCCGTTTGCAATCTTTTTTGCATCCGGCTTTCCATGCGGCATACTCGATTTGATACCGGACACCACGATTGTCTCAAAGGACATGCCGTCCGCACCGAGTTTTCGCATCTGATACTCCAGTTCTGCGGCAATCTCGCACTCTCTCACGCCCGGCTTTATCATGGGCAAAACGCGAAGATAAGCGTCCACGCCGATCTGCTCCGCACGGCGCAGAAGCGCAAGTTCTTCCTCGTTCTTAACCATACGGATTTCCGTAAGCGCCCTTCCGCAATCAACCCACTCGACTGACTGCCAGGCGGCACAAAACGCGGTATAGGTGTCCACCGTCATCACGCTGCCCTCAAAGCCTAAGGTGCGCACGCCGAGCGCGTGCAGCTTTTCCTCTATTTGGGCATTTCGGGTTTTCATTTGATATTCGATCACCTGTACGTCTCTTGCGTCCCGATTTGCCTCCACGGTGTATCTGGAGTCTACAAAAAGATATCCGCCCGTCTTACCCAAAAGTGCGATTCCCTCACCGCCCCGAAACCCCGTAAAATAGTGCAGATTTTCCGCGCCGGTCAGCAGCACCGCGTCTGCGGATTGAAATATCGGTTCCAATCGCTCAAACATGTCGCTCCTCCATTCTTTCTTGATACAGATTCTGTATGGTTACAGCGTCCTCCGTCTGGGTGCCGGCAGATTCGCAAATAATGCGCGGCGTCAGACCGCGTTCGGCGAGCAGGTCAGCCAGCGGCGCAAACTCCGGCTCGTATTCCGTCTCCGCATAGGTGTGATGCTTTTTCTCTCCGGCGTTGGTATATTCGATGCGGCTGTAATGCGCGTGAAAGCAGTGCGCCTGATAAGGAGAAAGCTTTTGTTCCAGCTGATCGAGCAGCCGCGCAAAATCCTCCTTCTGCTTCAGTCCGCCCAGGGTCTGCGCATTGACATGGCCAAAGTCAATGGTCGGCAGCAATCGGTCGCTCATGCTGCACAATTTGATGATTTCGTCGATATTGCCGAGTTGTTTCACCTTTCCCATGGTTTCCGGGCAGATCAGAATATCGCCGTAGCCGGCACGCTCCGCCGCGTCAAGCGCGCGGCAGAGCGTATCTTTGGCAAGCTCCAGCGCCTCACGGCGCGTGATACTGCCGCAGGAGCCGGCGTGTA
>URTH01000002.1 GCA_900550775.1 uncultured Eubacteriales bacterium
GCACGGCTGGAGCTTGTATATGTTAAAAGCAGATAATCAGGGTGCGGTGGTTTGCCGGGATGATGACCGGGACGGCCGTGCAAAATAGAAAATGGAGGGAAGAAAAGTGGCACTGATCGTACAGAAGTTCGGCGGCAGTTCGGTCGCCGATGCAGAAAGAGTGATGAATGTTGCAAACCGTGTCGTGGAGACGGTGCAGGAGGGAAACCGCGTTGTCGTGGTTGTTTCCGCACAGGGTGACACAACTGATGACCTGATTGAAAAAGCAAATGAAATCAATCCGGAGGCGTCCAAGCGCGAGATGGATATGCTGCTCTCCAGCGGAGAACAGATTTCGATTGCCCTGCTTGCCATGGCGATTGAAAAGTTAAAGTGTTCGGTCATTTCGCTGACCGGCTGGCAGGCCGGCTTTGCGACCAATGCTACCTCCGGCAACGCGAGAATCAGCAAGATCCATACCGAGCGTATCCTGGCGGAACTGGATAAGCACAGCGTGGTAGTGGTAGCCGGTTTCCAGGGGCTGAACAAATATGACGATATCACAACGCTGGGCCGCGGCGGCAGCGATACCTCTGCGGTTGCACTGGCGGCGGCATTAAATGCTGCAAAGTGTGAGATTTACACCGATGTGGACGGCGTATACACCGCCGATCCCCGTATCGTGCCGAACGCGGTGAAATTGGATGAGATTACGTATGACGAGATGTTAGAGCTCGCCAGCCTCGGCGCAAACGTACTGCATAACCGTTCGGTCGAGATGGCAAAAAAATACAACGTTGAACTGGAGGTTAAGTCCAGTTTTCATAAAGTTCCCGGTACAATGGTGAAGGAGGTAACCAATATGGAAAGAATGTTAATCAGAGGGGTAACCCGTGATAATGATGTAGCACGTATTGCAGTGATCGGCGTTGAGGATATGCCGGGTATGGCATTTAAGATTTTCTCGGTTTTGGCAAAGGCAGATATCAATGTAGACATGATTTTACAGTCCATTGGGCATAATGGAACCAAGGATATTGTCTTTACGGTAACCAAGGCGCATATGAAAGAGACGCTCTCGATCATCGAAGGATTAAAGGACACCCTGCACTATCAGGAAATCAACTGCCGTGACGATCTGAGCAAGGTTTCGATTGTCGGCGCAGGCATGGTGCACAATGCCGGTGTTGCATCCCAGATGTTTGAGGCGCTTTACGCGGCACAGATTAACATTCATATGATTTCTACCTCGGAAATTAAGGTTTCGGTACTGATCAATGTGAATAACGCGGAACGTGCAGTCGCTGTGATCCACGATCAGTTCTTCGGAAAATAAAAATAAGCTCGCCGCCGCTTTTGAAAAGCCAAAACGTGCCATAAGACAGCAAGTCATCCTTTTGCGTGCTTGCTGTTTTATTGTATACGGGCGTTTTTCGGATTGCTGACCGGATTACGAATATTATTCGGTGAAAGGTTTTCAAAATTCTGCGCGGCGTGATAAGAAAAGGTGGATAACCATGATACTTGCCATAGATATCGGAAATACAAATATTGTCCTTGGCGGATTTGTGGAGGAGGAACCGTCGTTTGTGGCGCGGATCGCCACGGATTCGACCAAAACGGAGGATGAGTATGCGGCAAAAATCCGCAGCGTGCTGGGACTGCATGAGATTGCCAAAACCCAGATTGAGGGTGCGGTGATTTCCTCCGTGGTACCGCCGCTCGATACCGTCATGCAAAAGGCAGTGAAAACGGTGTACGGGGTGGATGCCCTGATGGTGCGCCCGGATCTGAACCTTGGGATCGGCATTGACTGCGATAATCCCATGACGGTCGGCGCTGACCTGATTTGTGCCTGCGTGGCCGCGTATCACCTGTACCAAAGCCCGTCTCTGATTGTGGATATGGGAACGGCAACCAAGATGATGATGGTGTCCGGCGAGGGAAACTTTGTCGGGGTTTCGATTATACCGGGCGTACAGATTGCCTTAAAGGCGCTGGCCAGCGGTGCGGCGCTCCTGTCCCAGATCAGTCTGGAGGCGCCGTCCTCCGTCCTCGGAAAAAACACGGCGGACTGTATGCGATCCGGGGTTGTGTTCGGCAACGCGTCCATGATTGACGGCATGATTGACCGCTTTCGGGAGGAGGCCGGTGAACCGCTTTTTGTCCTGGCAACCGGCGGTCTTGCCGCAACCGTGATTCCGCATTGCAGACAGGATATCTTGATCGATGAAAATCTGGTTCTTAAGGGACTCTATATTTTATATCAAAAAAACAGTTAACCTGATATTTACCGCAAGAAAAATTCCATCTGTCGGCAGGCATGCGCGGCCGGAAGAGAGCAGTCCGAATCTGCCGAAAAAGGCAAAATTTCGGCATCTTTCGGTTAGGAAAACGCAATGTGCTTTTTGCTTGAAAATAAGGACTTTTGAGCCATATTGCGTTTGGACTTTGTGCTGCCTGTCGGGGTGTTTTTATAAATCAAATGCGTTGTATCACAAAAAGTGAACGACAGCAAGGAGGAATTTGAAATGCAAAAAACAAACAAGGTTGGATCAACCCAAAAACTGGTTCTGTGCGCCGTACTGACCGCACTGGTTGTACTGCTCCAGTTTTTAGGGGCAAGTATTCATTTCGGCCCGTTTTCCATTACCCTGGTACTGGTGCCGATCGTCATCGGTGCGGCCATGTGCGGCACGATGGCCGGCGTCTGGCTGGGTCTGGTGTTCGGCGCCGTTGTGCTGATGACGGATGCAGGCGCCTTTTTGGCAGTCAGTGTGCCGGGCACCGTGATTACCGTCCTAGCAAAGGGCGCGCTTTGCGGCCTCTGTGCCGGTTTGATTTACCGTGGGCTTTCAAAGTACAACCGCTACCTTGCCGTGGTAGCGGCGGCGCTGGTTTGCCCGATGGTGAATACCGGCGTGTTCTTACTCGGCTGCTCGGTGTTCTTTATGGACGCCCTGTCGGGCTGGGCGGCTGCCGCGGACCTTTACGACAGCGTTTTCAAATATATGATCTTTGGCATGGTTGGCGTCAACTTTTTGCTGGAGACCGGAATCAATATGGTACTGAGCCCGGTGATTGTACGGCTGCTCCGCATCGGACAAAAGAGTTAAAGTACAATGAAATCTCTGTGATTTTTGGTAAATCAGGCAAACGTGTGCCGACGCAAAAAAAGAGCCTTGGACGATAAGTCCAAGGCTCTTGCTGTCCATATATCAATCGTACGAAATAACAAAATTCGGAGTTAAACAACACATTGTAGAACTGTGAAAATGATATGGCGTAAGGATGATATTTTGGATCGGGCTGATGTTACACTACACGTACATCAACAGCACGCAGCTTGCTGGAATCCTTCGGATCCGGCTCAGTTGAGTAGGTAACCTTCTGGCCTTCCTCCAGCGTCTTAAAGCCGTCTGCAATAATGGCAGAGAAGTGAACGAATACATCGTCACCGCCGTTATCGTCGGAAATAAAGCCAAAGCCCTTTGCAGGATTGAACCATTTTACTGTACCCTGATTCATGTTGTAGTACCTCCAAAATAATAATTTTAAATTCGCGCACCGAAATTTGCAATTGGTACAAAACCCTTTCAGAAAGAAAAAGCCCACATTTTTTGTAAACCTAGAACCATGATTACAAAAATGTGAGTACCATGTGCTATCTCGGATACAAGGGTATTATAGCATCATTTTTATAAAAAATCAAGAGTTTTTTCTAAAAATGAGCAAAAATTTTTTTAAAATCCATGGAAAATTACCAAATATTTGGTCAAAAATCCATCCAATTTGTCGATGGAGCAACCGGCGGCTGCCAAGCCTTTTCAAAAAACGGAAGAATGACACCGTATGCCGGCCTGTGAGGGCGCTGTATTTTAAGGCGGCGTCAATGCCGAGGCGGCCTCTGTGAAAAAATATTATGGGTTATCGCGAAAAGGGGATCGGCCGCGCCGCAATTTTTTCACGCGCCGGCTACGGCGGCTTTCGGTATGGCCGCGGTTGACAAACGAAGAAAAATATTGTAGAATAAAGCAAATCGGGATTTTGATAAGGAGGCGGTCATATGCAGGGGAACAGCAGGGTAAAACAGTTCCTTGCCGTTGTGCTTGCCCTCCTTTTTTTGTGCGGCGGACAGCGTGCCTTTGCCCTGGATCTTGCCGGTCTGTTTCAGATTCCAAAGACCGAGGTCAAGGAGCCGCCGTCCAGACTGAAAATGTACGCCAAGACGGAAAAAGTCTTGCCAAAGATGGATGCAAAATCCGTTTTTTGCCCCAAGGGAGAAGAAAAGAACGCCTATGCGCTCTATGACGACAATGCGCAGACGGTCTGCGGCAGCGAAAACGGCCTTTGGGTTACGCTGGATCTTGGTCTGGCGCAGCGGATCTGTGCCGTGCAGATTCTGCCCTCGGCACAAAAAGAGCATCAGGCGGATCGTCTGATCGGCACCGGATTTTACGCATCAAACGACAATAAAACCTTTGTCCCGGTGGGCACGATTACGCCGGTAAGCGGCAGTATGCAGACGGCACGGCAGGAGATTGCCTTCGGCGGCATGGGCGAGTACCGTTATGTGAGGGTGGAGCTTCCGGCCGGAGCCTATTTGGCCGAGCTATCGTGGATGGCCTATACGGAGTGGGATTTTACGCCATCCAAAGAAAGCGGAAAAGAGGATATGTCGCTGACGCTTTATGCTTATGACGCGCCCAAAGAGATGGATACCACCATCCTGACGGCGATTTACAGTAAAGACGGTATTTTAAAAAATTACGCCGCAAGCCGACAGGATCTGGCGCCGAAAACGGAGCAGAGCGTTGCGGTTGCGGTACCGAACCTGAAACGGGAGACGGGCGACAGTTATCGGATTATGGTGTTTGACAGTTCCGGCGGTCAGCCGCTGGAGCGACCGCTGGAATACCGGGATAATGGCGCAGCGCAGAATTTTTCGGTTCCGAACCTGTTTTCGGATCATATGCTGCTCCAGGCGGAAAAACCGCTGACCGTATGGGGAAAAGCGCCCAAAGGCAGCCGTGTGACCGTAACGCTTGCAAACAGTCTGGGCGGCAAGGCGGATCAGACGGCAGTGGCAGATGCAAATTCCGCGTGGGAAGTAAATTTGGGGACGTTTTCCGCCGGCGGCGACTATACGCTGACCGTGCGCTGCGGAAAGGAAAAGAGAATTTACCGGGATATCACGTTCGGTGACGTTTGGCTATGCATCGGCCAGTCCAACATGGATTATTATATGCTGGCCGGAGAGGATACCAAAGCGGATCTGGATTCTGCACGGGGCAGACAGGAAGTGGTAAACCCCGGCATCCGATTATTGAATTTATGGAATCTCGGCACGGGCGGCGCCGGTGCTGCCACCGAGAACCTGCCGCTGGCGGCGGACGCTGCGGCCTGGGCGAGCATGAACCGTGACGCGGCCAATTACTGTTCGGCAGTCGGCTATTACTTTGCACAGTCACTGTGGCAGGAATACCGTACGCCGGTCGGCATCATCGGCGCCGCGGTCGGCGATACCGAGATTAACCGCTGGATACCGCGGGAGGAGAAGTGCGGCAGCTTTGTGCCGACGGACGGCGGACTGTTTTATAACCGTATCGCGCCGCTCTCAAAGCTGCAGATTCGCGGAATTTTGATGTACCAGGGTGAGGCGGACGAGTACCGCACCCATTTGACGACAATAGAGTACCGGGACGCTATGACGGCAGTGGTTGACAGCTATCGGCGGATCTTCGGTGAGGATTTGCCGTTTTACTGGGCGCAGCTGACAAGGTACAAGGCAGATGAGAGCGCCGTGCGCGAGGGACAGAGACTGGCGTTATCATGCATTAAAAACCCAAAAAATGCCGGGGTGATTTCCTTAATGGATTTGTACGGCGAATACGAGGGCGGCGCCGGCAACTGCAGGGAGGATATCCATCCGCATCAGAAAAAGGAAGTGGCGGAGCGGTTTTTGCGTCTGGCAAAACGCGATGTGTACGGCGATACGGATACGGCGGCCGTTGGGCCTTTCTATACCGGGATGCGCGTCAGCGGCAGTAAGATGGAACTGACCTTCTCCTGCACCGGATCGCTCACACTGCTCCCTGTTTCGCGCTATGCCGACAAAAAGGGCGAGGCGTGGATCAAAGAAGAGAATATGGATCCTAAGCGGCCGCAGGAATTTGAGCTTTGCGGCGCGGACGGCGTGTTCTATCCGGCGGAGGCGGAGCTGCGCGGCGATCGCGTGATTCTGACCTGTGATAAGGTGAAAAAGCCGGTTGCCGCACGCTATGCGTGGGGCGCGTATCCGGAGATGCCGAATCTGACAGACGCAAGCGGACTTCCGGCCCTGGCGTTCACGACCGAGACGCCGGGCAAGAAATAAATATTGACAAAAAGGGACACTTTTCGTATACTAAAAAGAAAAAGGAGGCGTTATCATGCGCTGTTTTTATTGCGGACACACAGAGAGTAAGGTGGTAGATTCCCGTTCTACCGAGGATGGACAGGCGATCCGCCGCCGCCGGGAATGCTTGCAGTGCGGAAAACGTTTTACCACCTATGAAAAGATTGAGAGCGTGCCGATCATTGTGATTAAGCGTGACGGCTCCAGACAGAGCTTTGACCGGGACAAGCTGCAGCGCGGTATCTTAAATTCCTGTGCCAGCCGCCCGGTGCCGCTGCATGTGATTGACGAGATGCTGGATGAAATCGAGGCGGAAATCCATAATTCCCTGGCGCGGGAGGTGTCGTCGGAGAAGATCGGCGAGATGGTGATGGAGCGTCTGCGTGCCATTGATGAGGTGTCCTATGTGCGCTTTGCGTCGGTATATAAAAAGTTTAAGGATATCGAAACCTTCCAGCAGGAGCTGGCAAAGCTCAGCGGCAAACGCCCGGAGTAAGAAAACAGAAACGGCATTTAAAAAATGAGCCGATCCCCAAAAGCTAGTCTAAAGACGCAGCGATTGGGGATCGGTTTTTCTTTTGCAAGGTTTTAAGAGCGCATATGTTCTTTAAACTTCAAAACCGGAAAAATGTATGATATAGTGAGGGAAAGATAGGGCGGAAAAGAAATCCGGCTGCACTTTTATGGGGAGGGGTTGTAACATGAAACGATGTCTCGTAATTTTACTTGCAATTGCGGTGGTATTCTCGTCATTGACATTTGTTTTTGCAGATGATTCGGTGATCACGATCTCGACGGCGGATGAATTAAAAGCGGTTGCGTCAAGTCTTGGTGCGCAGGGCGGTGCAGGTAAGGTTTATCAGTTGGGTGCGGATATCAATTTAGAGGGGGCAATATGGAACAACTATGCGATCGGTTCTGCTGCCGTACCGTTTCAGGGGACATTTGATGGCGCCGGACATAAGATTTTAAACTATAAGTTGAATGTACCGACGGGCGACTATAAAGAGGCGGATGGAAGAGAATTAGACCTTGGTTTGTTCGGCGTGCTGGGCGGCGATGCAGTTGTTAAAAATTTGGGTCTTGATTATGTATCTTTTCAATCGGACGCATCATGGGGTTATAACGCGCGCGGCGGTGCGCTGGCGGCCAAATTGGTTGACAATGCCAAGGTTGACAGATGCTATGCAAGAAATGTTACATTTAACACCGAGGAAAAGAGCAAGCTGGGTGAGGCCGGCGGCTTAATCGGTTACCTGAATGGTACAGGTGTTGCCGTAACAAACAGTTACAGTATTGCTTTCCTTGAGGAAAATGACAGTTGTGCCCATGAGGCGTCTTTAGTCGGTCTTGGAATGCAATTTTCAAAAATTGAAAACTGTTATGCGGAGGGAAGTTTAGCGTCGGTCGTTTCCGAAAAGACGAGTGCGATTATAAATTCGTACAGCACGGATAACAGCGGATGGAGTGCAAATACGCGGGTCGGTACGCTTGTGACGGCTGACAGGTTAAAGGGAATGCACGAAACATTGGGCAGTGCATTTAAAATTGGAACAAACTATAACAGCGGCTTTCCCGTCCTCACCTGGGAGCCTGATGCGGATGCCATGAAGGGCGCCGGCACAGAGACAGACCCCTATCGGATTAAGAGTAAGGAAGATCTGATTGAAGTTTCCATCATGGAAACAACGGAAGAAAAGTATTTCCAATTAGATGCCGATATTGATCTGTATAACGTACAGTGGAAAACGCCAATCGGCACACCGTCGAATGTGTTTCGGGGTGTTTTTGACGGCGGCGGCCACGTGATCCGGAATTATTGGTACTACGTACCCGTTGGCAATATTCCTGCCGAAAGAATAGGGCTTTTCGGCGTTGTAGGCGGCGATGCTGTGATCAAAAACCTTGGAGTTGAACAGGTTCGCGCAACATCAAACGAAAGCTGGGGATACAATGCCGTCGTGGGCGGTATGGTTTCAGAACTGAAGGACAACGCAGCCGTGGAAAGTTGTTATGTAAGAAATATTGTGGCTGACACAAAGAACGTAAATGTCGGGGTGCTTGGCGGCATGGTCGGTCTGGTCTCCGGCGCCGGCGCAACGGTGAAAAACTGCTACTGTCTGGAATTTACGGAAATTGATGACTGCGTTTCGACAGAGGACGGTTTAATCGGTAAGATTGACAATGTCCTTGCGGTAGAGAACTGTTATTCGGCATCGACATTTGCTACGGTAAAATCCGATATCGCAAACAGAGTTAAAAACTGTTATACAATTTCAAAGCAGGGTTGGGCGCCGGGCGGTTACAAAAGAGCCGGCGAATCGATTACCGCAAGCAAACTGAAAGCTGCTGTGTATAAGCTGGGTGCCGGATTTAAAGAGGGCGGCGAAGAAACGCTGGGATTCCCTGCACTTTTGTGGCAGAACGTTACAACGATTGTGTATGATTCCTTTGATACCGATGTTCCGCTTGATAAAGAGAATTTTGTTTATGAATGTGAATTTAATTATAAGACGGATGAAAAAATAAGCTTCTATTTTGAAAATACAAGCGGTTCCTATGCGAATGAACTGGTTACGCTGGATCAGGGTGTGTTCTATATTGCAAGCAACGAGATCAAAGATGTGGAGGCGCCGGCAGGCGAATATAAAATTTGTATTCTTCGTGACGCAGCTCATAAAAACACCAATATCACCATTACTTCTCCCGACGGTTCGGTTCTGCGCAGAGGCGACGCGTTATTTACCGACGGGATGGATGATGTCAGGAGAGTTGTGATCAGAGCATATGGTGAAAACGACGTTGAAAGACACGAAATCGTTGCTTATCCGCAGTATGTCTCAAAACCGTTCGCGCTGATTGCGGAGCCGGCGCTTACAGGGTTCGATGCAAATGTCTATAATCTGGTTACATCGACCGATACCGACCCGAAAACAACGAGGACGTTTGCGTGGACGTCGGTGGAAAGCTTTGACAATATGGAGGTAATGTATAAGGCTGAAGGTGACGCGGCGTGGAAGACGGAGCCTGCGATAGCCGAAAACGTTCTTGATGAATATTATCAGGGGGTACATTATTTTAAGGCGGATTTAAAGGGCTTGACACCCGGAACAAAATATATTTATAAAATAGGGAAAACGGGTTCAGACTCCGTCAATGACTGGAGCAGGGAATATCACTTTGAAACGGAAGCCGAAAACACAGATGAATTTAAATTTATCGCTTTATCCGATACCCAGGGAACTGTCTGGGACGGCGATGTCAAATATACGCATGCCACATTGCATGCCGCAAAAAACGATGTTCCCGATGCGGCATTTCTGCTCAATGCCGGCGACCTGATTCAGGATGCGACAAACGATGTAAATTCATGGAACATGTACCTGAAATCATTAAAGGGAGTCTGCGAAACACTTCCACACTATGCGGCGATAGGAAACCATGATATATGGAAACATATTGAGGGTAACGAGCATCTTGGCATGGGCGAAAACATGTTGTTTGACCTGCACCTGAATCATCCGAACAATGGCGGTACGGCGGCGGTGGATATTACAAGGGATGATTTGGCACCGTCCAATATTGGGATACCCATTTTGTTTCAGCAGCAAAACTTTGACGAAACAATTTATTCGTTCAATTACGGCAATGCCCATTTTGTTGTGTTGAATTCCGGCGGTTCATGGGGAATGGATACGGATGACGTCGTTCTTTTAAACGGTCAGAAAAGATGGTTAAAGGATGACCTTGAGGCAAACAAAGACGCGAGATGGAAAATTGTCGTCATGCACAGACCGGTTTATGCCTCTTCAAAACCCGTATATGATAACCTGGTCTTTGGCGATGTGTTTCAGAAATATGGCGTTGACCTTGTCATTCACGGTGACGAGCACTGGACGGCAAGATCCTATCAGATCGATAATGAAGCCATCGTTGCGTCCTCCATGCAGAATGTTGATTTAGTATCAAAGGGCAAGGGCACGGTTTATACACTGATAGGATCTGTGAAAACCTTCGGTAACAGCCACGTGACCTATAATGGTACATTCCACCGGGAGATGTTTATGGGGAACGGTACCGAAGACAAACTGCCTGTTTATGCAACGTTTGAAATCACGAATGAAAAGATCGAGGTGACCCATAAGCAGATTGACGGTATGGTCGTTGACAACTTTACCATCATTGCAGATGACGCCGCTGCACAGGTTGTAAGGGTCAGTCAGTTTGGCGTGGCGGTAAAGGAACTGCTACAGCTGACGCCTGGTTATAAGGCTAAGGCCGAAACAAACGGCGATGCGGAAATTCTTGTTGGCTATTATGATGAGACAGGCAGACTCGTATATGCACAACACGCCGACGAAAATCATGAGTTTGTTGTTTATGACGGGGATTTTGCGGAATTAAGGCTGTTTGCGCTGGAATCAATCGGCGGCATGAAACCGTTATCAAAGGCATATGAACTCAAATAAAACGCCCGGAGTGAGAAATTTTTTGTATCAAAATACTTGACAGATGCGATGTTTTGTGCTATAATTTGCATGTAATATTGTGAGAGGCAGAAGAGTGAGGGAAACCTCACTCTTTTCCTTTGCGAAACGGAGGTTATCATGGCATATTCAAAAACGGAACAAAAGGTTTGGAATCTGGCGGAGCCTGTCGTGCAGGAGGAAGGCTGCTATCTCTATGATGTGGAATATGTCAAAGAGGGCGGCATCTGGTATCTGCGGGTTTTGGCAGATAAAGAGGACGGAGGGATCACTCTGGACGAATGTGAGGCGATATCCAGACGGCTCAGCGATGTGCTGGATCGGGAGGATCCGATCGACCGCAACTATTATTTGGAGGTGGCGTCTCCCGGCGTGGAGCGTAAGCTGAAAACCGCGGCGCACTTTATGCGCTATCTGGGCGAGACGGTGGATGTCGGCCTGTATCGTGCGATCGACGGAACAAAGCAGCTGACCGGCACGCTGGAGGGCTTTGACGGAGAGACGATCACCCTGCTTGCAGGCGATACGCGCTATCAGATTGCAAAGGGCGATACGACTGTGGTGCATCTGCACTTTGATTTTTAGCAGACGTGCGGTTAAAAATCAAGAGCAAAAATCCGCCTTTTTAGGGCTTGGACGGCACGAAATCAAACGATAAGAATGTTTTACAAAATAAGTGATAAAATACGGGAAAGGGATGAGTGGAAAAATGAGTTCGGAATTATTTGAATCTTTGGAACTGATTGAGGAAGAAAAAGGAATCAGCCGCGACGTGATCTTGGACGCGCTGGAAAGCGCGCTGATTTCGGCATACCGCAAGCATTTCGGCGCCGCACAGGACGTACACGTGATATTTGATGAAGAAACGGGTGCGATTCGGATTGTGGCACGGAAAAAGGTTGTTGAGGAAGTGGAGGATCGCGAGAGCGAAATTTCGCTGGACGAGGCAAAGAAAATCAATGAGAAATACACGGTCGGCGACACCGCAGAATTTGAGGTGACCCCCAAATCGTTTGGCAGAATTGCGGCACAGACTGCGCGCCAGGTGGTGTTTCAGCGGATGCACGAGGCAGAGCGTGAAAAAATGGTCAGCGAATATTCTGACCGTGAAAATGATATTGCCAGCGCCGTGGTACGCCGGATCGAACGCCGGAACGTCATGCTGGAGATCGAAAACACCGAGTCGGTGCTGATGCCCAGCGAACAGGTGCGCGCCGATAACTATAAGGTCGGCGAGCGGTATAAGGTATTTGTCGTTGAGGTGGCGGATTCGGTCAAAGGGGTTCATCTGGTGGTTTCCCGTTCGCACCCCGGATTGGTGCGCCGTCTGCTGGAGCTGGAGGTTCCCGAAATCGGTGATGGCATCATCGAAATTAAGGCGCTGTCCAGAGAGCCGGGATCAAGAAGTAAGATTGCCGTACATTCCACCAAAGAAAATGTGGATCCGGTGGGTACCTGTATCGGACCGAAGGGGATGCGTGTGCAGGAGGTTATCCATGAACTGCGCGGCGAGAAAATCGATATCATCAAATACAGTGAGGATCCGGCAGAATACGTTGCCAATGCGCTGAGCCCGGCCGATGTCCTGTCGATTGAGGTGGATGAGGATCAGCATATCTGCCGCGTTTTGGTTCCGGCCAGCCAGCTTTCGCTTGCGATCGGCCGGGAAGGTCAGAATGTCCGTCTTGCGGCACGGCTGACCGGCTGGAAGATCGACCTGAGCGCAAAGACCGAAGAGGCGGACGAGACGGCCGAATCGGAAGAGAAGCAGGCGGAGGAAGTATGAAGCCGCTTAGAATGTGTACGGTTTGCCGAAAACGCTTTGAAAAAAAGGATTTGATCCGTGTGGCGCGTACGCCGGACGGCGCCGTGCCGGACTTAAACGGAACTCTGCCGGGACGCGGCGCGTACCTCTGCAAAAGCCGGGACTGTCTCTTGGCGGCGCAGAAACGGCGCGTGCTGGAGAGGGCATTTTCCGGGAAGATTGACGCTGCGGTTTACGCAGCGATCAGAGAAATCGGGGAGGAAACCGATGAACGCTAAATTTTGCGGAATGCTGGGGCTTACCATGCGTGCAGGCAAGCTGGCCTGCGGCGAGGCCGCGGCCGAAGAGGCCGTTCGCGGCGGCACGGCAAAGCTGCTGATTTTGGCAGCGGACGCGTCCGGCAATACCGAAAAAAAGTTTTTGAATATGGCAAACTATCATCAGATTGAGGTGATTCGTCCGGGTGACCGCCACGCAATCGGCGGCGCCATCGGGAGAGCCGCAGCCGTGACAGCTGCGGTGACCGACCGCGGACTGGCAGAGCAGCTTTGCCGGCTGGCGGCAGTGACGGACGAGAGGTAGAGGCGGCGGTGGCCGCTTGCGGAGATGCAGCCGATGGGCGGCTGCGAAAGGAGTGTGTCGAGTATGGAAAAAATCAGAGCCTATGAACTTTCCAAATCCTTTGGCTTTCCGAGCAAGGAGATTGTAAAGGTTTTGCATGATTACGGCGTATCAACAAAAAATCATATGAGCGCCCTGACCGAGTATGAATTGGACGTTATTTTTGAATACTATACGCAGAAGAATCAGGCAGAAGATTTTTCGCTTTATGAACCCAAAAAGGAAGAAAAGAAGCCGGAACCGGAAACGGCGGAGACTGCGCCGGGCGAGGAGATCCCGATGGAGGAAGTCAGCGTTGTCCGGAAAACCAGAACGGTGGACACCCGTGTCAATACGGTAGATCTTGACCGTTTGGACGATGAGAAAATGGAAGAGCTGATTCCGGAGAATGTCAAGACCGAAGGGGCAGCCAAAAAGCAGAAGATCAACCAGAAAAAGAAGCAGCAGGGCAGACCGCAGGGCAGCGGAAAGCCAAAGCCCCGGCCGGAGGAAATGCTGAAAAAGACCGAGCGCAAGAAGGAAAAGGCGGAAAAGATCCATGTGCTGATTCCGGAGTCGATCACGGTCGGCGAACTGGCGTCCCGGATGAAAAAGCCGGCAACCGAGATCATCAAAAAGCTGATGCTTTTGGGCATCATGGCCTCGGTCAACGAGTCGCTGGATTTTGACACCGCCTCCCTGATTGCAGAGGAGATGGGCTGCACCTTTGAAAAAGAAATTATCTTAACGGACGAGGAAAAGCTCTTCCATGACGTGGAGGACGCGCCGGAGAGTTTAAAGCCGAGATCCCCGGTCGTTGTGGTGATGGGTCACGTAGACCACGGTAAGACATCGCTGCTTGACTGCATCCGCAATACCAATGTCACAGAGGGCGAGTTCGGCGGCATTACGCAGCATATCGGTGCGCACCGCGTCCGCGTCGGCGATAAGAAGATTACCTTCTTAGATACGCCGGGACACGAGGCATTTACCGCCATGCGTGCAAGAGGTGCATTGGTGACCGATATTGCGATCCTGGTGGTTGCGGCCGATGACGGTATCATGCCGCAGACCATTGAGGCCATCAACCATGCCCGCGCCGCAGAGGTATCGATCATTGTTGCCATTAATAAGATTGATAAAGAGGGCGCCAACCCCGATCGCGTCCGCCAGGAGTTGACCGAGCACGGTCTGGTTCCGGAGGAATGGGGCGGCGATACTATCTGTGTGGAGGTTTCGGCCAAGAAGGGAACCAACATCGATACTCTGCTTGAAATGGTACTTTTGGTTGCCGAGATGAAGGAGCTGAAAGCCAACCCCGACCGCGCCGCAAAGGGAACGGTAATTGAGGCGCAGCTGGATAAGGGCCGCGGCCCGGTTGCCACCGTTTTGGTACAAAACGGAACGCTGCGCGTCGGCGATATTGTTGTGGCAGGCACCAGCGTGGGCCGTGTCCGTGCGATGAATGACGATAAGGGACGCAGCGTGAAGAAGGCGGGGCCTTCGATCCCGGTTGAGATTCTCGGCCTGTCCGAGGTGCCGGAGGGCGGCGATGTGTTCTATGCCGTAGACGATGAACGCAAGGCGCGCGAAGTCGTAGAGGCCAGAAAGTTTAAAGAAAAACAGGAAAGACAAAAGAAAGCCACCGCGATCTCTCTGGATAATCTGTTTGAGCAGATTGAGGCCGGCAAGATGAAGGATCTCAATATCATTGTAAAGGCAGACGTACAGGGCAGCGTGGAGGCGGTGCGGCAGTCACTGGAGCGGATCTCGAACGATGAGGTACGGGTCAACATCATCCACGGCGCAGTCGGCGCGGTCACCGAGTCCGATGTAATGCTTGCCAGCGCGTCAAATGCGATTATTGTCGGCTTTAACGTACGCCCGACAGGCGGTGCGTCCGCGGCCGCCGAGGATGCGGATGTGGATATCCGTCTGTACCGCGTGATTTATGACGCGATTGAGGATATCGAAAAGGCGATGAAGGGTATGCTGGCACCGACCTTCCGCGAGGCGGTTACCGGCCATGTGGAAATCCGTACGACCTTTAAGGTTTCCGGTATCGGCACGATCGGCGGCGGTTATGTACAGGACGGTAAGATCCAGCGCAGCAGCCAGGTGCGTGTGGTGCGTGACGGTATTGTTATTCACGAGGGTGAGCTGGGTTCTCTGCGCCGGTTTAAGGACGATGTCAAAGAGGTCGCTGCCGGTTACGAATGCGGACTCAGCATCGATAAATTTAACGACATTAAAGACGGAGACATCATTGAAGCTTATGTCATGGAACAGGTAGAGGTCTAGCGCAGGTCTGCCGGATCTCTGATAGGAGGAGTTATGGCAAATTATAATAGAATGGATCGGATTTCGGGAGAGGTCAAACGGGAGCTTTGCGCCGTCATCCGGGATCTTAAGGATCCGCGCTTACCGGCTATGACTTCGGTGGTAGCCGTGCGTGTCACCAAGGATTTAAAGTTTGCAAAGGCGTACATCAGTGTGATGGGCGATGAAAAGGTGCAAAAGGACGCACTTTCGGCGTTAAAGAGCGCCGGCGGTTTTATTCGGCGTGAGATCGGCCATCGGCTGAATCTTCGCAACACCCCGGAGTTTACCTTTACACTGGATGATTCCATTGCTTACGGCGCCCATATCAACCAAATTTTAAGGGAACTGTAAAGCCCAGCAAAGGCAATTATGAAAAAGTAATGATTTTTCATTGCAGGGCATATCGGATTTAACCTCCGTGCGCCCAAGATTTGCTTTGCACAGTTTCCATTGAGGAGTAGACTATGTTTCAGAAAATTTCAGCCATGCTGACGGCGGCAGAGGCCGTGGGAATCTTTGCGCATGAAAATCCGGACGGAGACGCCATGGGCAGCGCGTATTCCCTAAAGCTTGCGCTGCTTGCGATGGGAAAGCGCGCCGAGGTATTTCTGGCACCGCACCCGGACGCGGCGGCGCTGGCACTGATCCGCGGAAGAGAAGAAGAAAACCTTGCTCTTGCGGACTGTGACCTTTTTGTCGCGGTGGACTGTGCGGAGAGTGCGCGCCTTGGCGCGTATGAGGCGGCTTTTTTGGCGCATCCCAATACGGCGGCCATCGATCACCATGTTACCCACAGCTCCTTTGCCAAGGAGACGGTGGTACAGGATGTTTCGTCCTGTTGTGAGATTATGGTGCAGCTTTATGAGGCAATGCAGATTTCCATAGACGTTGATATTGCCAACAATCTGTATCTCGGCATGGTGACGGACACCGGGAACTTTAAATATTCATCGGTGACGCCGGATACCCTGCGCCGTGCCGCAACCTTGATGGAACGCGGTGCGGATTTTGCCGGGATCGCAAAATGGATTTTTGATACCAAAACGATGGCATATTACCGCCTGATGCGGATTGCACTGGATCGTTTGACGCTGTATGCGGACGGAAAGGTCAGTGTTTTGTATCTGACCATGGCCGATTTTGCGGCGGCAGAACTGGCGGAGGCGGAGGCATCGGCCATTGTCTCTCTGCCCGGCACGGTTCGGGGCGCAGAGGTCAGCGTTTATATCCGTCAGCGTGAGAACGACTGTTTTAAGGTAAGTCTGCGCTCGGCCGGGGAGATCGATGTAGCAAAGATTGCGATGGCGCTGGGCGGCGGCGGTCATGTCCGCGCCAGCGGTTACAGCGTGAGCCGCGTTGCCACGGTGGACGATATCGTTGGGGCAGTGCTTCGTGAGATCAAAAAACAACAGAAAGAGGAGCGGTAATGAACGGGACGATCAATGTGAATAAACCCGTCGGCTTTACATCTCATGATGTGGTGGCAAAGCTTAGGGGCATCTTGTCCACCAAAAGAATCGGCCATACCGGGACGCTGGATCCGGACGCAACCGGCGTTTTGCCGATCTGCGTCGGCACGGCGACCAAGGCGGCCGAATTTTTGACGGCGGAACAAAAGGAATATGTCGCAGAGGTCACCCTGGGGGCAGAGACCGATACCCAGGACGCCTCCGGTACGGTGTTGCGTTTTGCCGATGTAAAAGTTACGGAAGAAGAGGTTTCGGCGGCGGTTCGGCAGTTTGTCGGTGAAATTGCGCAGATACCGCCGATGTATTCGGCAATCAAGCAGGACGGCAAGCGGCTTTATGAACTGGCACGGGAAGGCAAAACTGTGGAACGCAAGCCGCGTATGGTGACGATTGACGCGATTGTGATCGAATCCTTTGATTTGGAGAACAAAAAGTTTTCGATGCGGGTACGCTGCTCCAAGGGAACGTATATTCGCACATTGTGCCGGGATATCGGTGAGCGCCTTGGCTGCTTTGCGCATATGTCGGCGCTCTGCCGTACGCAGTCGGGCAGGTTCCGCATTGAGGACGCCTATACCCTGCCTGAGATTGAGGCTATGACGGCCGCCGGCGATACTTCGTTTTTGACGCCGGTTGACCGGGTGTTTGACGCGCTCCCGGCGCTGTATCTCTCTGCGCGCAAGGCGCAGAAGATGTGCAACGGCGTACGGGTTTCGACCCCCGGCATGGAAGAGGGGCGTACGTATCGCGTCTATGATGAAAAGGGTTGTTTTTTGACCGTATCCAAGGCAGAGGGCGGTGTGCTGAAGATCGAAAAGACCTTTTATCAGGGCTAGCCGAAAGATGCCGAAATTTCGCCTTTTCAGGCGGGTTCGGATTTCTCCCTTTCGGCTAACCTGATATTAGCGATCAAAGCCCGATTTAGGCGGACTTAGATTCCTAACATCCGGTTGGATTTTTTCGGTGCGCAGCATCGGTATCAGCCGAAAGAGGCTGAAAATTTGCCTTGCACGGCGGATTTGGGCGATATTCTTTTGACGGCTTTTTAAGGGGAGAACAGTGTGCAGATTTATCTGGAAGAAGAAGGGAAAACATTGCTGCGGCAGGGATTCTCTCTGTCGCGTACTGCGGTCGCGCTGGGCGGCTTTGATGCAATCCATGTCGGACATCAGGCGATTATCCGCCGTGTGGTTGCGGCCGCACGGGAGAGAGGCCTTAGCGCGGTGGTACATCTTTTTTGCAATCAGCCAAGGACGGTGCTTTGCGGCGGCGCGGCAGAGCAGGTCTGTGATATGGAGACGCGGCTGGCTGTTTTAGAGCAGCTGGGTGTTGACGCCGTGGTGGCGCAGTGGTTTACCAGGGATTATCTTGGCATCACGCCGCAAATGTTTGTAAAGGATTGGTTAAAGGATTGCCTGGACGCGAAGTTTCTGGCGGCCGGGTTTAATTATCATTTCGGCAGCGGCAAGACGGGAGATGCCGCCATGCTGGAACGGCTTGCGGCGCCGCTTGGAATGACCGTTTCCTGCGTGCCCTGTGTGGAGGTTCTCGGCAAACCGGTTTCCAGTACCAGAATCCGGGAGCTGATCCGCGCGGGCAGCATGGAGGAGGCGGCAGCCTGCCTCGGACGGCCTTTTTCAATGCAGGGAACGGTGGTCTGCGGCAATCAAATCGGCAGAACAATCGGGTTCCCCACGGCGAATACGGAGATCCCAAGCGGCTTGATTCTTCCCAAATTCGGCGTTTATGTGACAGAGGCCATGGCGGACGGCGTGTGGTATACCGCCATTACCAATGTGGGATCAAAGCCCACGGTGGTGCCGAATCAGACCTGTATCGAAACGCACCTTTTGGGATATCATGGCGATCTTTACGGCAAGAAGTTAAAACTGCGGTTTTGCCGGTATCTTCGGGATATCACCCGGTTCCCCTCACTCGATGCGCTAAGGGCGCAGCTGCAGCAAGATTCCGCTGCAGCCCGGCAATATCAAAAGGAAAGAATATAAAATCGGCAAAAAATTTCATTTCTGCGCTGCCTTGGCGATGACCGAGGTGAGAGCCGAGACGGCATGGCTAAGCAGGAAACGGCGTTGCAATTAAAATGAAATCTTTTGCACAATAGGGTTTCTCGACACGCTCAAACCTCCTGCGGCAGAATCAAAGATTCTGCCGCAGGAGGTTTTTTAATACCCTCTCTCGCCGGAGAGGGAGTCGTCGTTTTCGATCCAGTCGCTGACCGGAATTACCGTGTACTCGGTTGGGGTGTTACGGACAATTACTGTCTCAATACCGGCGTTAATCACCATGCGCTTGCACATCGCGCAGCTGCTGGCGTTTTGGACAAGCTCGCCGGTTTTGGCGTCCTTGCCGGCAAGATACAGGGTTGACCCTATGGTGTCGCGCCGTGCGGCGGAGATGATACAGTTGCTCTCCGCATGGACGCTGCGGCAAAGCTCATAGCGTTCTCCGCGCGGGATCTGAAGCTTTTCCCTTGTGCAGTAGCCAAGGTCAGAGCAGTTCTTTCTTCCGCGCGGCGCGCCGGTATAGCCGGTTGCCACAATCTCATCATTTTTTACGATGATGGCGCCAAAGTTTCGGCGCAGACAGGTGCCGCGCTCAATGACAGTTTCAGCAATGTCGAGGTAGTAGTTGATTTTATCGGTTCGTTTCATCACGATCACAGACCTTTCTTTTGCTTATTCACAGTTCTTTGTTTCTTATTATAATCGAAAGCAATCAAATTTTCAATAGTTTATATTGACTTTGCCCGTCAGAATTTATATAATAGAAGAAAAGAGAATTTGAGGTGCAAAGGATGCAGCAGTGGGAAACGGAAAGCCTGGCACAAACCCGTGCCATCGGAAAAGATTTTGCAAAAACACTGTCGCCCGGCGCGGTGGTCGCGCTGACCGGCGATTTGGGCTGCGGAAAGACGGCTTTTGTCCAGGGCGTGATGGAATATTTCGGGGAAAGTACGCAGGTGGTCAGCCCGACCTTTACCCTGGTGAATGAATATGACGGCACACTGCCGGTCTATCACTTTGACGTTTATCGGCTGGAGAATCCGTTGCCGGAGCAGTGCGACTGGATGGATGATTACCTGTTTGGTGACGGCGTCTGCCTGATCGAGTGGGCAGAGAATGTCCGTGCTGTACTGCCCAAGGATACCATATGGATTCGCTTTGCCAAAAACCCCGCACGGGGAGAGGATTACAGGGAGATTACACAATGCTGATTTTTGGAATCGATACATGCTGCATGGCGGCGACCGCCGCTTTGATGGACGAGGATCGTCTGCTGGCACAGACGGTGGTTAATCATAAAAAAACACACTCACAAAAGATGATGCCGCAGATCGAGGTGATGTTTCGCTTTGCGGATTGTATGCCGCAAGATGTGGACTGTTTTGCGGCCGCGGTCGGCCCCGGCTCTTTCACCGGTGTGCGGATCGGCGTGGCTACCGCAAAGGCGCTGGCACAGGCGTGCCAAAAGCCGTGTGCGGCGGTTTCTACCCTGCATGCCCTGGCGTTTTCTTCTTCGGTATTTGACGGGATTTTGTGTCCGATCTTAGACGCCAGACGGGATCAGGTCTATAACGGTCTGTTCCGCGGCGGAAAAACGTTTGAAAGAATTGAGGCTGACCGCGCTCTGGCGCTGCGGGATCTGCTTTTGGAGCTGTCCGGGCAGAATCTTCCCGTTTTGTTCTGCGGTGACGGCGTCTTGGTCTATAAGGATGAAATTGTAAAGCGTCTGGGCGATCAGGCATGCTTTGCAAGCAGAATGCAGAATATGAATCTGGGCGCGGCGGTGGCCGAGATCGGACTTTCTCTGTTCTTGCAGGGAGAGACGGTGGCGTACGGCGACCTTACGCCGCAGTATATCCGTCTTTCTCAGGCGGAGCGGGAGCGCCTCTCGCGGAAAGAAAACTAAAACCGGAAAGGGTTGGACAGATTGAAAGCGTGGAAAAAATATATGGCGGCTCTGACGATCGGGCTTGGCCTTTTGTGCAGTGCATCCGCCCTGCCCGGTCAGAGCATCGCGTGGGCGGTGCGTGAGGATGCCGCAGAAAGCACGGCCGAAAATGCCGCGGAGAGCGCTGCGGCGCAGACCGAGGGAGAAAAGCAGAACTCCGATTCGGCAGAAAAGCCGCGGCAGGATGCACAGGGGCGCCCCATTTTGGGTGACGGAGAAAGCGGCATTTTGATTGAGGCAAAGAGCGGCACGGTGCTTTATGAATCCGATAGCCAAAAACGGGTATATCCTGCCAGTACCACCAAGATTATGACCGGTCTTTTGGCGGTAGAGGCCATGGAATCCGGCGAGATTTCGGCCGATACCGAGGTAGAGGTTACCGCGGAGATGTTAGAGGGCTTAGACCCCGACAGCAGTAATATGGAGCTGAAGGCCGGTGAGATCATCTCGTTTGAAAACCTGCTCAAGGGATTGATGATTCCCTCCGGCAATGACGCAGCGATGGCGATTGCGTACCGGCTATCCGGCACGCCGGAGGCATTTGTGGAGCGCATGAACGCGCGCGCCGCCGCGCTCCATATGGATAACACGCACTTTGCCAATGCGCACGGCCTGCATGATGACAACCATTATACCACGGCGGCGGATATGGCAAAGCTGTCGAGAGAGGCTATGCAGCATGAGGGCTTTCGCGATGTTGTCGATATTGCGCACGTCAAGATGGCGCCGACCAATAAGACGGAAAAACAGCGGTACTATATCAATACCAACGGTTTGCTTTCGGCGATGCGCTACCGGGAATATGTCTATCAGGGCGCGACCGGTATCAAAACGGGACATACATCCCAGGCGGGTAACTGCCTGGTCGGCTCGGCCGTGCGCGGCAATATGGAACTGATTGCCGCGGTGTTCGGCGGCAAGGAGATTGCGGATTCGCATCAGGACACCAAACGGATGCTGGACTACGGCTTTTCCGCTTTTGAACTGATTGTGCCGATCCAAAAAGGCGAGATGATGGGCGAGGTCAAGGTCAAGCGCGCCAAGTCCAGAGACCGTGTGACGCTCTCGGTACAGGAGCCGGTGACGGTTGTCGTGCCGAAGGGAACCAAGGCGGAGGAACTGGAGATACGGCTCAATCTGCCGGAGGCCGTGTACGCACCGGTCAGCAAGGGGCAAAACATCGGCTCGGTTACCGTGCTTAATCAGGGACAGGAGCTTGGCAGCGGACAGCTTTACAGCGACCTGGACGTTCGGCGCAGCTTTTTCTGGCCGGCCATGGCGCTTGGCGAGTGGCTTTGGAGTTTTTGGGCGGTGCGCGTGCTGTGCTATCTGCTGATCGGCATTTTCTGCGTGCTTTTGGTGGTTGCCGTTTGCCGCATCCGGCGTGAGATAAAACGGCAGCGCCGCATCCGGCGGCAGCGTCGCATCCGCGGGGAAAGAAAATAGGATTCCCTGATAAATTTTTCTTGAAAATTGGATATAAGTATGCTATACTGAACAAAATGAGATGATGGCAGGAAAACCGGGAACCAATGACGGAGCTTGCCGGATAAAGGATAAAATTATATGGAAACAACGCTCTCGACCTATCTTTGGACATTTCTTTTGTCGATGGCACCCGTGTCTGAGATCAGGGGCGCCATGATTTACGCTATGGCAAGTCTGGATCACACCGTACAGAAAGTTTTATTTGTATATCTGCTTTCGGTTTTGGGTAACTTTTTGCCGGTGCCGTTTGTGATGCTGGTGTTTCGTCCGATTGTAAAATGGCTAAAAAAGACGCGCCTGCTCGGCCGCCTGGCACACCGTCTGGAAGATCGAACCACGCGCAAGGCAAACGGACTCAGCAAGGCGAGCGCCGGTGCGCTGATGTTGTTTGTGGCGGTTCCCTTTCCCACAACCGGCGCGTGGACGGGGGCAATGATTGCATCGCTTTTGGATATCCGTTTTAAGTACGCATTGCCGGCGATTTTGGCCGGGATTATGATTGCCGGTTTGATTATGATTCTTTTGATGACCGGCGTGCTGAATCTGGGTGCCCTGGGTGAATGGCTGACCCGGTAAAGCGTTGTCGTTTGGGATCGCACAGTGAGTTTTTCGGAAAGGAATTATATTGCATGAGAGAAGAAATACAGGAATCGGTGCAAAAGAAAAAGACCGGGAAGGGCAGAAAAGTTTTGGTCTCGTTCGGCATTTTGTTCATTGCTGTCGGGGTGTTTTTGGGTTCGTTTGCCTGCTCGTTTCAGGTCATGATCGAATCGGCAAAATCCGGCCGCGAGAGTGAAAATTCACTGGAGGCGGAAAACCAGAAATTGCAGTCGGACGTGCAGCTGCTCAAAGACCAGGTGACGATTTTGGAGGCGGAGTTGGAACGGTATAAGACATCGGGCAGCAAGACCAAGAGCAGCTCGCAGACATCATCCCAGGCATCGGGAACCTCGGCATCCGGTACTTCGGGGTCCGGCACATCGGCCAAGTCATCGACCGGGTCGTCCCAAAAGACAACAAGCCAGACCGCAACACCGGCAAGATAGACGGCAAATCAAAATATCCTGAAATTATGCGGATTAGGGCGTGTTTGGATTGCTGATGCCGGGGTAGATAGATACGATACGAAAAATAGAAAACAGGAGGCCAAGGTAGGAATGAATCAACCAAAATACAAGAGAGTCATGCTGAAAATCAGCGGAGAGGCGCTGGCCGGCGAGAAAGGATTCGGCTTAGATCAGCCGACCGTAAACGCCATTGCACAAAAAATCAAGGAATGCTACGACATGGGGGTTGAGATTGCCATTGTTGTCGGCGGCGGCAATTTCTGGCGCGGCCGTACCGGTGAGGGTATGGATCGTTCCCGTGCCGATCATATGGGTATGCTGGCAACCGTTATCAATTCGCTGGCGCTTTTGGACGCGTTAGAGCAGCTTGGTGTAGAGAGTCGGGTGCAGACGGCGATTGAGATGCGGCAGATTGCGGAGCCGTACATCCGCTTAAAGGCAGCAAGACATCTGCAAAAGGGGCGTGTCGTGATTTTTGCCTGCGGCACGGGTAACCCGTTTTTCTCGACCGATACGACGGCGGCGCTGCGTGCGGCGGAAATCGATGCAGAGGTGATTCTGCTTGCCAAGAAGGTAGACGGCGTCTATGACAGTGATCCGCATATCAATCCGAACGCGAAGAAGTTTGATTCGCTCAGCTTTATTGATGTGCTGAATAAGCAGCTTGGCGTCATGGATTCGACGGCAACGTCTCTTTGTATGGATAATAATATTCCGATTTTGGTATTCGGGCTTGAGGACCCGGAAAATATTAAGCGTGCCGTTATGGGTGAAAAGATCGGAACCCTGGTGAGCCGCGAAACATTGGGAAAGGCGAGTGAATGAGATGAAAAATGCAGAAAGTAAGATGAATAAGGCGGTTGCATCGCTGGAATCGGATTTGGCTTCGATCCGTGCAGGACGGGCAAACCCCGCAATTTTGGATAAAATTACCGTAGAATATTACGGCGCACAGACGCCGCTTGCGCAGGTCGGGACGATTTCGGTGCCGGAGGCGCGGACGATCATTGTGCAGCCCTGGGACGTCTCGGTGCTGAAAGAAATTGAAAAGGCAATTTTGGCGTCGGATATCGGGATCAATCCCAATAACGACGGTAAGGTGATTCGCCTGAACTTTCCGCCGCTGACCGAGGAACGCAGAAGAGAGCTCAGCAAGGGGATCTCCAAGCGCGGCGAGGAGGCAAAGGTTGCAATCCGCAATATTCGCCGTGATTCGCTGGAGCAGTTTAAAAAGCAGAAAAAGGCGAATGAGATTACGGAGGACGATTTGAAGGACCTGGAGGATCAGATTCAAAAGCTGACCGACCGTTTTGTCAAGAACATTGATACCATCGTCACCGCCAAGGAAAAGGAGATCATGGAGGTCTAGACCTTTGGGATATCCGGCGCGGACAGAAATGATGTGTTTTGCAGGGGATAGGGGGATCGCCTTCTATTCCCTATGTTGTATCTGGAGGGATTTTCATGTTTTTCAGAAAAAAAATAAAGCAAAGTGCAGAGATTGACCGCAGCAGGATTCCGCGGCATATCGGCATCATTATGGACGGAAACGGCCGCTGGGCAAAGCGCAGGGGGCTGCCGCGTTCGGCCGGGCATAAGCGCGGTGCCGATATTTTAGAGGATATCTGCGACTACTGTAACGGTCTCGGCGTGGAGGCGCTGACGGTCTATGCCTTTTCGACCGAGAACTGGTCGCGGCCGCAAAAGGAAATTGACGCTTTGATGGATCTGCTTTATGATTATCTGCTCATGGTGGAAGAAAAGTTTAAAGGCAGAGATATGAAACTGAAAATCAGCGGTGATATTTCGCCGCTGACACCCAAGATTCAGGCGGCAATCCACCATGCGGAGGAGGTCACCGCATCGGGGAAGCGAATGATTTTAAACATCGCATTAAACTACGGCGGCCGGGATGAAATTGTAAGAGCGGCGCGGAAGATTGCCGCAGCGGCTGCGGCAGGAACACAGAAGATCGATGCGATTGACGAGGCGGCCTTTGCCGCATACTTAGATATGGGCGATCTGCCGGAGGTGGATTTGATTATCCGTCCCAGCGGCGAGATGCGGCTTTCTAACTTTATGCTCTGGGAGTCGGCGTATGCCGAGCTTTGGTTCAGTGATATCTGCTGGCCGGATTTCAGACCCAAAGACATGCAGCAGGCAATTTTGGATTATCAAAACCGTGACAGACGGTTCGGAGGTGTGAAATAAATGGACGCATCGTTAAAGCAAAGAGTTTTGACGGCAGCCATCGGACTGCCGGTGATTGTTCTTTTATTGTTCTGCCCGGTACCGATTGTCATTTTTATGGTGATGGCGGCGGCGCTGATCGGCATGTACGAATTTTACGGCGCGGTGGGGCTTTTGCCCAATAAACCGCTCTGTGTGATGGGGTATCTGGGTGCCCTGGTGATTCCGCTCGGCATTTATCTGCCCTTAGATACCGTGCTGGCGATCATTTACATCTATGTTCTTGTGCTGTTTGTGATGCTGCTTGCCATGCACAGACAACTGCACTTTTCGCAGCTGGCAATGCTTTTGGTGGGGCTTTTGTACATCCCCTATTTCCTCTCGCACATCATTTATATCCGCAACCTGGAATTTGGAAACATCTATATCTGGCTGGTATTTTTGGGTGCGTTTATGACGGACAGCTGCGCCTACTTTACCGGCAAGGCCATCGGCGGCAGAAAGCTTTGCCCGACCATCAGTCCCAAAAAGACGGTCTCCGGCGCCATCGGCGGCGTGATCGGCTGCGGACTCAGCTTTATTCTGTTCGGCGTGATTGTCAACGTGTTCTTCTCCCGGTATTTAAACGGAAATCAGCTCAGCTTTTGGCTTTTGTTTGTTTTGGGTCTTGTCTCCGCTGTGATATCAGAGATCGGCGATCTGGTCGCGTCCATGATTAAGCGGCAGTATAACATCAAGGACTTCGGAACGCTGCTGCCCGGTCACGGCGGCATTTTAGACCGCTGCGACAGTATCATTCTGGTTGCGCCGACGATTTTTCTGTTTTTGATTCAGTTTGGGATTTTACGTTAGGTATAAGAGAGCCGAAAGAGAGTAATCGAAACTCGCCTGAAAAGGCAAAATTTTGGTATCTTTCGGCCGGATACGGGCATAAAATAAAGGGGTTCTTAGTATGAAATTAGCAATCTTGGGTTCTACGGGTTCCATCGGCACACAGGCGCTGGAGGTCGTGGAGGATCTGCGCGGCACTTTGGATATCGAGGTCACCGCCATCACGGGAAATAAAAATCTGAAACGGCTGGAGGAACAGATCCGGCGGTTTCGTCCGCGCTTTGCGGCAGTGCCGGACGCCGCTGCGGCAGCATCGCTGCGGACGGCGGTCGCCGATACCGACTGTAAAATTCTGTCCGGCGAAAAGGGCCTGTGCGCCGCGGCGGCCGAGAGCGATACGGATATGGTACTCTCTGCCATTGTCGGGTTTTCCGGCCTGGTGCCGACCATGTGCGCGATTGAGGCTGGCAAGGATATTGCGCTTGCCAATAAAGAGACGCTGGTTACGGCAGGCGG
>URTH01000003.1 GCA_900550775.1 uncultured Eubacteriales bacterium
GGGGTCCTGCACCGGCGCGCCGGAGCCGTAGCCGCGGTAGCCACACCGGAGCCCACGCCGACGCCCACACCGGAGCCTACGCCGACGCCCACACCGGAGCCCACGCCGACGCCCACACCGGCGCCTACACCGGAACCCACACCGGAGCCCACACCGGCGGTGAAAAACGGGCAGCCGCTTGTCGTCCTGGATCCGGGACATAACTATAGCGTGACCGATACCGGTGCAACCGGCTGCGGTCTGCGTGAACAGGATATTACCTATGCAATTGCCAGCAGAGTAAAACCGCTTTTGGAGCGGAACGGATTTACCGTGGTGATGACCAGAAATAACCTGACCGATAACGTCTCGACCGAGTCGGTCAGCGCAAGCCTGCATAGAAGGGCAGATATCGCCAATGATGCCAATGCGGATTTGTTCCTTTCCATTCACTGTAACGCCGGCGGCGGCAGCGGAACGGAGACTTATTATTTTGAGGATTCTTCCATTGGCAAGACCCTTGCGACCGTGATTCAGCGCAACGTTGTCAGTGAAGTCGGACTTCAAAACCGCGGCGTCAAATCGGCAGGATTTGCGGTTTTGCGTTATACCGGCATGGTGGCTGCGCTGCTTGAGACGGCGTTTATCGATACCGAGGCGGACGCGGCACAGCTTGGCAGCATCAGCGGCCAGGAGGCATATGCGCGCGGTATCGCAAAGGGAATCTGCGAGTATTTCGGAAAAAGCTTTCAATAATTAAAGAATCTGATAATGTCCGCCGCCCTTGTGGGCGGGGACATTTTGTGTTAGTCGGATCGATATCGGCATACACAGGGCTTTTACAGCCGGGGAGGTAAGTATGAAAAAACCTGAACTGCTGGCGCCGGCCGGCAATCTGGAAAAATTAAAAAAAGCGTTTGTCTACGGGGCAGACGCGGTCTATATCGGCGGCGAAGAGTTTTCTTTGCGTGTGGCGGCCGATAATTTCAGTATCAACGATATTTATGAGGGGGTCGAATTTGCGCATCGCCGCGGCGGCAAGGTCTACCTGACGGCGAATGTGATTCCCCATAACCGGGATATTGACGACTACGCAAAGTATCTGATGGAGGTTAAGGACACCGGAATTGACGCGGTGATTTTATCGGATCTTGGGATGTTTGCCGTCACCAGAGAGCTTGCGCCGGATCTGGATATTCACGTCAGCACACAGGCCAATAATGTCAACTACCGCAGTGCGGCGCAGTGGTATGCCATGGGTGCAAAACGGGTGATTTTGGCGCGTGAGATGTCCCTTTCCGAAATCCGCGAAATCCGGGAGAGGACGCAGCCCGGTCTGGAGCTTGAGGCGTTTGTGCATGGGGCGATGTGCATCTCGTATTCCGGCCGCTGCCTGCTCAGCAATTACATGGCCGGCCGTGACAGCAACCAGGGTAATTGTGCGCACCCGTGCCGCTGGAAGTATTATTTAATGGAAGAAAACCGTCCCGGCGAGTATATGCCGGTCTATGAAAACGAACGGGGCACCTTTATCTATAATTCCAAGGATCTGTGTATGATTGAGCATGTCCCGGAACTGATCGGGTCAGGGCTTACCAGCTTTAAGATTGAAGGACGGGTCAAGTCGGAATTTTATGTGGCAACGGTCGTGGGGGCATACCGCCGTGCGATTGACGCATACTTTGCGGATCCTGCGCATTATCAAACCGACCCGTCTTGGATGGAGGAACTGAAAAAGGTCAGCCACCGCGGCTACACAACGGGATTTTATTTCGGCCGTCCCGGCGCAGCGGAGCAGAACTATGCCAGCAGCTCCTACATTCGGGAATACGATATGGTCGGTGTTGTGACCGATTATGACGAAAAGACCGGCATGGCGAGGATTATACAGAAAAATCGGTTCTTTGTCGGCGATACGGTGGAATTTTTGCGCCCGGTCGGAAAATTTTATTCGCAAGAAATCCGGGAGATGACGGACGAGAACGGCGTTTCGCTGACCGTTGCCAACCGTCCGCAGAGCGTTGTCTATGTCAAGACCGAGCAGCCGGTGGAAAAGGACACCTTTTTACGGAAATTCCGCGGCGAAACCGTGTGACGGGAATGCGTAATGGAATTGTAACCAAAAACTGCCTTTTATTTTAACTTGACATTGTCTATAAGTGATGATAAAATAGGATTTGTGAAAGTGTACATACACACTGCACCAAAATACATGGTCAATGATTCAAAACACATTATATTTATACAGGAGGAATGGAAGATGAAAAAAACAAAACGGCTTTTTGCGTCTGCGTTAGCGGCAATCATGGTCGCAACCTCAATGGTTGTTCCCGTGTTTGCGGATAACGCGGCAGAGGATACGAAAACAACGGCTGCCACATCGGAGGTATTTCCCGATGTTGCAAAGGACGCGGTTTACGTCACTTCGGTTGAGACGCTGAATTTGATGGGTATTATCAAGGGATATGAGGACGGTACGTTCGGTCCGCTGCAAAACGTGACCCGTGCGGAATTTACCGCAATGCTGATGAGAACCTTAAATTATGGATCGCTCGGATCGTCCAGTGCGGCGGCATTGCCTTTTACGGATGTCGATGATAATAATTCCGATATTAACTGGGCAATCCCGAACATCAATACGGCGTATGATATGGGCATTATCAACGGTTATGAGGACGGCACCTTCCGCCCGAATGACAACGTTGCTTATGAAGAAGCGCTCAAGATGATCGTTTGCACCCTGGGCTATACCGATATCAGTGTGGACAGCACGCCGTGGTACAGCTTATACCTCTCCCAGGCAAAGAAGCTTGGTATCACAGACGTTGCAGACGGACTGGGCAGCGCCGGAACACCGGCCAGCCGTGCGTGCATCGCGCAAATGCTGTATGATTCCCTGGAGGCAGAGATTGTCGAGCAGGGCAATGTCACCAAAAAGACCATTTTGACGGACTACCTGGGCTATGTCAAGAGCACCGGTGTGGTTTCCTCGGACGGCGTAACCAGCCTGAGTGAGCCGGACGCGGACTTGAGAGACGATGAGGTACAGATCAATGGCCAGGAGCCGGATGGCAGCTATGCAACGTATACCTACAAGACCACCGATTCCAAGCTGAAGAATTATCTGGGCTATGAGATTGAATATTATTATAAGGACAACGGCGCATCGCTCAGAACGCTTGCGGTTTACGTACTGCGTCAGAACAATACGCTGACCCTGACTGCCGACATGATTGAAGACGGCGCAAGCACAAACAATCAGATCCGTTATTACAAGAGTGATGCGGACAAGAATACCGTTTCCGTTTCGCTGGCATCCGACAACGTTGTGATCTACAACGGAAAGCTGTACGGCCTGAACGGGACAAACAGTGCATTCAGCCTTGATATGATCCCGAAGGTTGGCACAATTACCCTGCTTGATTCCGATTCGGACGGCAAGTATGAGATCGTAAAGATCGAAAGCTATGAAATTTACTACGTTTCCAGCAAGGTTTCTGCGGAGTACTCCATCATTGATGATGTGACCCGCAGCGGCAATGATAAAAAGCTGATTCTGGATGTGAATGACAACGCGATTGACACTAGGATTGTTAACACCAGCGGCAACGAGATCAATTATAGCGCGATTGCAACCGGCAACATTATCTGCCTGGCAAAGAGCAACCCGGCCAACGGCGGTAAGCAGGTGCAGACGGCGGTTGTTGTCAATGACAGCGTAACCGGAACGGTTACGGCAGTAGAGCCGGGCAAGTCTATGACGATTGCCGGCACCAAATATGAATATTCTAAGGCTGCACCGTGGATCAGCGGCGCCAACACCAATCTGACCGAGCCGCAGTTACAGGATTCCGGCACGTATTGCAAGGATATTAACGGCGACATCGTTGCGTATAAAAAGAATGCGGTAACCGAGAATGTTTACTATGGTTATATCATGGGGATTGCAGATGCAAAAGGCGCGTTTGACGATGAAAAGTCGGTTCGGATTCTGACCCAAAGCGGCAGTGAGATTGAGGCTATTCTGCAAAAGAATGTACGTGTGGACAATAACGCTTGCACCGTTTCGGAAGCAATGACTGCGTTGCAGAACGCAGCAAGAAATCAGAAAGAGGCTGACGCGGTTGGCGCAACGGTGCATCAGACCATTAAGTACACCACCAAGACCTCCGGCGGCAAGACGGTTTTGGATAAGATCTACACCGCAACCGGCGCGGATAACGGCGCTGAGGTTGTTTCCAATGCGATTACCTATTACACGCCGTCTAACGGCCAGACCATGAAGTATGACAGCACCGCAAAGCAGCTGAAAGTTGGCAATGTCAGCGTTAACATCGGCAGCGCAACCATCTTTGTTGTACCGAATAACCGCGGTGAATATAAGAACTATAAAAAGGCTGGATTATCTGCAACCTTTAAGAACGGCCAGAGCTATACGGTAGACCTCTTTGATGTCAGCAAGACCAATGCGGCAAAAGTGGTTGTATGCTACGGCGGAAATGCCAGCAGCGATGTTGACAGCCTGTCGGCAGTCAATGTATTGTCTGAGGATCCGGAGAGCAGAACCAACACAGATAACGGCGACACCATGAACTACCTGACCGGATATAAGGCTTCTTACAGCAGTGCAAAGGGAACCTTGGGTACATGGCTTTCTGATGAGACGGAATATATTCCGCAGCTTGGCGATATTTTCCGCGCCGGTACTGACCGGGATGGTTTTGCGGTTGCCAAGGACAGAGATTTGCTCTACCGTGTCGGCGGCAATAATCAGTTTGGTATCTTAAAGGGTGCCTCGAACTTCTATCAGGATGAATGTGCGATTATGCTGGGCAGCGTGATTGCAACCGATGACAATAGCATTTCGATTCTGCCGCAGCGTCTGGCAGAGGGCGATATCATTGACAGCACGTCCGAGGCGATGAACTTTACCTTCTCGCAATTTAGCGGTGCGCGTGTGCTGCAATACGATGATGCCGGCAGAGAACTGGTAATCAACGATGTGTCGGATGATTATGAGGGCGTTTTAAAGGGTCTTGCAGGTTATAATGAGGGCCTGTCGAATCCGGATAAAGTGCTTCTGTATATGCACAAGGGTTCTGTAAAGCTCCTTTGCGTCTTAGACAGCGAAGCATAACTTAGAATATGAAAGGGGCGCCGCGAAGGCCGCCACCGGACAAGGAAACGTTGCCCTGAGAAACATCTTTTTTGCGAATCTCTGCGTTAAAAAAGTCTCGCAATCCGACAGGATTACTCGCTTTTTTGCCTTGACCTTCATCAAAAAATATTGTTTCCAGGGTGCAAAGCAGTTTTGAACATCGTAGTTTAAGCTTTAGACAAGAAGAAAAGCCGCCGTAATACTGACGTATACGGCGGTTTTTTGACGAAGTATAAACTTAAACTACGGCTTCAAGACCAATGTTTCCTTATCCGGTGGCGGCCAATGCGGCGCCCTTTTTTTGTACAAAAGTTTGTCAGGACAGATCGGATACCACGTTTTTCATCCACTTTTTGCTGCGAAAATGCAGGGTAGCCATCACCAGCTTCACGGCTTCCTCGGCATACATCATGAGATAGACATAAAAGAGCGGAAGATGAAGGACAAATCCGCCAAGCAAAACCATGGGTACGCCGATACACCAAACCGATCCGATATCGATCAGACAGGCCGTCCGGGTATCGCCGCCGTTGCGGAACACCCCGACAATCAGCAAAAAGGTCATGGATTTTACATTCATCATGACTGCAACCAGAAACAAAAGGTGCATGGCCTGCCGGTACACGCCCTCTGAAATATTGTACGGCATTAAAATGACGGGCCGCAGCAGAATAAATGCGGCGGACAGGACAAGCGCGGTACAAAAGGATAAAAACATCAGCTTTTTGGCATAAAGATAGGCTTGCTTGTACTTTTGCGCGCCAACCGCCTTGCCGATAAAGACACCGGCTGCGTTGCCGCCGCCATGGAAAAATACCAGCATCAGGCGCTCGATGTTTTGCACAATGGTAATAATGACCATGGCATCGCTGCTGATGCGTGCAAAGACCCAAGTATAGGCGGTGATGCCAAGCGCCCATGCCATTTCGTTAAAAATGACCGGCGTTGCGGTTTTTAAAAATTGCACGACAAGGTCCTTCCGAATCGAAAAAAGCTGTGAAAATCCGGCAGCCTGAATCATCTTTTTTCCGTAGACAACCGAAAGCATCACGGCAAGCTCGGAAAACCTCGCAATGACGGTGGCGATCGCGGCGCCGTTTACGCCCATGGCGCGTACGCCAAAATGGCCGAAAATCAAAATCCAGTTCAGTACAATGTTGACAGTCAGCCCGACAGCACGCACCAAAAACGGCAGTGCCGCGCGTTCGCTGCAGCATACGCTCATGTCAAAGGCAGTGGTAATCGCGGTTGCCAGATACCCGATACAGACAATCCGAAGATAGGGGACACCGGCATGCAAGACCTCCGGGCTTGCCTGAAAGGCGTGAAAAATCGGCACAGGGATAAAAAGCGCAGCGGCAACAAAAATCAGGGATAGCGCAAAGGCCAGTAAAATATTGAGTCCCAGGACGCTCCGCATCTCTTTAATGTTTTGCTTTCCCCAAAACTGGGAGGCAAAAACACCGGCGCCGCAGCTGATGCCGAACAGAAAAACGGTATAGAGAAAGTAGACCTGGTTTCCGATGCCGACGGCGGCAATGGCGGTCTCGCCCAGTCTCCCGACCATAATCGTATCAATCAGGTTGACCAGCGACGAGATAAGCTCTTTAAGCGCCATCGGAATCATCAGTAAAAAAAATCGTTTGTAAAATGATTTCATAGTTCCTCCTATGTAGCATTTGATGTGCAAAAAAACCAGCCTCATCAAGCGAAAATCGCCGTCAGAGACAGATCTCATAATGGTCAAAAAATATTCTATCGACAAGCGTGTGCCAAATTCGGTAAGCCATCGGCAGGCAAATCAAGGCATATCGGGTGCCTACCGCGGCAATACGTCGGTATCGTCATCACCGCCGAAAAAATCGTAATAATACTCGCCGGTATCGGGATCCCCCTGAAACAGACGGTCACGCGACGGGGCAGCGGTATTTTGAAAAACCAGCCGAACGCCGAGCATAATCAGAAAAGCGAGCACCATGATGGCAAGGGTGCCAAACGCACTGATCAGCAGCGGCGGAAGATACGTTTTCTTTTCGCTGCCGCGCAGCAGCAGGAGCGAGAAAACAAATCCGGCGGCAAAGAGAAACAGCATACCGTACGGGGCTGCGGTCAAAGACAGTACATTCCCCGTGAGCAGCGCCATATGGCTGCGCAGCAGAGCACCCAAAACCGCGGTATAAATCAAGAGAAACAAGGTCAGGACAAAGCCCAGCGCGTTGCCTGTGACGCCCAGTGCGCCAAACCGCGGCCGGTTGCACCATGCACCCACCGCCCCCATAAGGCTCAGCAAAACGGAAACGGCCAAACCGACACAAGTAAGGTAAATCGGCAGCAGTGACAGATCCGGGGCAATGCCGGAAACGTTTTGCAAAAGGTTTTTGAGATAGCCGACGCGGAAAAAGGTCAGGCGCAATATACCGCTTTGAAAAAAGGTGGTATATTGGATCGCAAACCAGTCTGTAAACAGGAGTGCGACGGCCAGAATGCTGCACAGTGCGGAAAATACACAAAGCAGTCTGCGGGGCTGGTGTTTTTCTTTGACGGCTGACGGGTCATAAAATTGATAATCCGGCGCGGACGCCGCACCTGTTTCACTGCCGTGTGCAGCCTCGGCGGCCGGGTTTTCCTCCGTAGGGGTAACAGCCTTTCCGCAGCGGCTGCAAAACCGGGCATTTTCGGTAAGCTGTGCGCCGCATTTTCTGCAATACATAAAAATCGCCTCTTTTTATTTTGTAACAAAACTAATCTTCAAAATCAAATTCATCAAGGTGCTGCTGTTTAAACAGGTCATACACCGCGTCCAAAAGCGCCGGGTCGTCCACCTGCTCCAAGCAGTCGTCCTCTTTGTCCATATCCACGTGAAAGACAACGACCTCGGTCACCTCATCCTCATCATCGTCATAGGGGATGCAAACGGCGTAGTCCTTATCCCGGTAACGGACCGTGTCCAGATGTTCAAAGGTGACGGTGGTTCCGTCCTCGTCAATCAGGTCAATCAAGTGTGGGTTTTCGGGTAATTGTGCCATGGTTTTCCTCCTTATGGATCGTTTATATACGGGTACTGTCAAGATAAGACTGCAAAAGAAACGCGGCAGAGATGCTGTCCACGCTGTCCTTGCGTTTCTGGCCGCGGACATTGGTCTCGTTCATTAAAATATGGGCAGAAACCGTAGTGAGCCGCTCATCCCAAAGTTTTACGGGGATGTCGAGCCGCTCCTCCAGCATTCCGGCAAAAATCTGCGTTTTTTCACCGCGGGGGCCGATGCTGCCGTTCATATTTTTGGGAAACCCCAAAATAATCAGGCCGACATCCTTTTCCTTGGCGAGGGCGGCGGCATAGTCCGCAACCTTGCGCATATTCTTTTCCTTGCACGCCGGCAAGGTGCCTGCGCCGAATCCCAACGGATCCGAGACGGCAAAGCCGGTTCGGCTGTCTCCATAGTCAATTCCAAGTATCCGCATGATGCTACCTCACTTTTTGCGGTCAAAATCATTCTTTTGCTCCATTGTATCACAGGCGGATAAAAATAGCAAGCCCCAGCCGAAAGAAAGCCATCCTCGGATTTTGCTTTTTTCGGCTGCGGCTATAAGACAAAACGGTGATAATCCGACAGTTTTTCGGTTGCCAGCGGATTATAGGGCAGGGTCTTTTTTGCCTTGTCCATGCGCGGGGCGATCGGATCACTCATAAAAAAATACTTTAAGGCGTCATAGAGGTGATCCTCCTGCCGGGTGTCAACGTCCTCCGGGTTGACGCTGTCATAATGCAGCTGCGGCAGTGTACGGATCATGTTTTTGCAGCAGTCAAAGACGTAAAACATGGGAATCCCGTTTTCGTCAAAGGCCAGACGGTAATGCACCTGCATTTTCCCGGCCAGACGGTCGTTTTTTCCTTTTTCAAAATAAACGCCTTCGCGCTCCATCATGGCCGCAATGCTCCCCTCGGTCGATCCGGTGGCGTTCCAGATGGCAGGGTCGGCGTAGCCGCAGATCGACAAGCCTTGCTCCTCCCGATCCTCAATGGCGCGAATCTCTTTGGCAATCTTTTGCGCGGTCCAGCGTACGCCGGTGTCCGGGGCGCCGGTGCATCCGTACAGCTCGCGGTACAGATAGGCGCGGCCGTCGTGGTCGACCGCAAACCAGCACACGGCAAACGGCTTGGCATAACCAAAGTCAAAGGTGCGAAACCGCCGCCATTCCTTTGGAATCGGAAACGGCCGAATCACATGAGAAAACTGTCTTGTTTCGTAGCCCTTGGGGTTGTTTTGCCATTCCGTAAAGACTTGTCCGTCAAAAATGTCCCATTGCCCGTAAAGCAGCGCCTTTCGTTCCGCCTCCGGCAGCTGCTCCAGTCTCTTTTGATAATCGGCGTCGGCACGCATCAAAAAGACGTTGTCGCTGACAAAGGAGGGGATAAAGATGCGGCTTGCGCCGGTTTTAACATCCCGAAATCCCTCGCCCGGCGTATGTCCGTCAATAAACCGGCGTTTGACCCAGCTGTGTCCGATGCCGCCGGGGTTGGTGCTGGATTTCATTTGCTTGGGATAGCGGTTGACCCCGCGAATCCTGGAGAGCAGGTAGGTGTACTGTTCCTCCGTAAAATGGGTCAGCTCGTCAAAGCGTACCACATCGTACTCCGCGCCCTGGTAGCGCAGTACATCCTTTTCTGCCGCGCAGTAGCCAAATTCAATCAGAGAGCCGTTTAAAAATTCCCAGCGGTGGCTGCTGCTTCGGTATGTTGCGGCATCGGCAGGAAAAAACTGCAAAGAGGTATAAATGATCGAATGCTCCAGCTCCGGGAAGGTGCGGCGCAGAATAAGCTGCCGGCTTTTGGGGTAGCGCAGCGCATAAAGCAGTGCGTCAACCAGTTGTCCGTAGGACTTGCCGCCGCCGGCAGCGCCGCCAAACAAAACCTCGTCTGCCTTGGCGTCAATAAATTTTTTTTGGGTTGCGGTCAGAGAAAGATCAAGCGTCTTTTGCATTATTTTTTTCATCCGGATCCTCCTGACTTTCGCCGACAATGCGGATGTTGACGGTCAGCGCAACGGTTTGTTCCTTTTCGCTTTCCCTTTCCAGTTCCTCTGCCAGCGATAAAATTTCCTTTGCGGCAGACAGCTCGACCCGCTCATTGCCGCAGTGCAAGAGCTCCTTGAGTTTTTCCGCCGCCTGTGCATGGGATTGTATGTTGTTTGGTTCCTTCATTTGGTTTTTTACCTCCAATCTCAATGCCGACCAGACGCAAAACGGCGTTGTTATGAATCCGTATCGCCTGCCGCCGGCAGTAATGAACATGAAATTCAATTGCGTCCCAATAAAGCTGGTTGACGTAGCGCGCCGTCAGGATGCTCCGCTCCTCCGGCGTCAAATGCTCCATCATGCTGTCAAAACAGGAAACCAGTTCCTTTAGTTTTTGGTGAATCTCATCAATCTGTGTTTGATAATAGTGAATATACTTTTCTCCGACTGTCCCCATTTTCGCACTGTCACGAATTAAATCCTGATAAAAATCCGATTTCATTGTAAGCTCTTTCCGCAATAGCGGCAGCCCGCGCAGCCATTTCTTTACTTCCTCTACTGTTGAAAATCTCATTCCTCATTCATCCTTTCTTTTGTAAAATGTTGTCCGTCTTTCCATCGGCCGTTCGGACAAGACAGCGAAGCCATCGGAGCGCATGTAGGCGCGGCGGCATTGTGCGTTGCAAAATACGTTGTTGTCCTCAAAAACGATATTCGGATTGTATCTGCGATACAAGGGAGCGCCGCAGCAACGGCACTCTCCGATTTGCCGCCCGTCTCGCATAGGTTCCAATTCTCCGAACTTTTCCATCGTCAAAATATCCGGGTGTGTCATTTTGTTCCCTCCTTTGCGGCACGAAGTTTTATTTACCATAATTTCCCAATATTTTGACTGGCATATTCCTATTATACAACATAAATATCGTTTGTCAATAGAAAAAAACCAAAAATATTGTTGAATTTTCTCTTGTAATGCGGAAAAATTTATGTTATACTAGCGGTGAGGTGAAATTATGGCAAACAGCTATATCAGTGAAAAATTAAAAGCTGCCCGCATCGCATCCGGCCTGAAGCAAAGAGAGGTATATGAATGGCTTGGCGTCGGCCAATCGACCTTCAGTGCCTGGGAGACCGGAGCCAGTGAGCCGTCCATCGGCGTTTTTCTCAGGCTCTGTCAAAAATACGGAATTCAGGATATCTATGCCTATTTTATGCCGGACTCTCCGCTGCAGGGACTTTGGAAGGATTTGGATCCCTCGTTTTTAAATCGGCTGCTTGCACTGCCGCCGCGTGGCAGGGCGGCAGTAAAGAACTGCCTGGATTTTGAATATAAAGCATCGATGCAAAAACGGATTCCCCTGCAGCCGCGTAATATTATGGTATATACGCAGGTTGCGACGGCCGGGCGCGGCAGTTACCTGGATGACCAGGACGCCGAGGTCTGCCATATCGAGGCGCCGGAGACGGCGTCTTATGCAATCCGCATCTCCGGCGACAGTATGGAGCCGCTGATTCATGACGGTGATCTGGTGTTTGTGCAGCGCCAGAATGAGCTTGCCTCCGGCGAAATCGGCATCTTTACTTATAATGGAGAGTGCTTTTGCAAAATGTGGGATAACCGCAACGGTGTTCCCAAACTGATCTCGCTCAATAAAAAGTATGCGCCGATTTTTGTGCAGGCATCGGATAATTTGTACGTCAACGGCAAGGTGTTGCTTTAGGCCGTGACGCACGTGTTCTTATTTCGTTTTTTGCGCGTCTTGGTGCGGTGTTTGGGCTTTTTCCGTACCGGGCGCGCTGTTTTCGTTTGGCGCGGCGGCCGCCGCATCGCGCTGCTTTAAAATGCTTTCCATGATTTTTTCTTTTCCGTCCAAATACATTGCGTCCAGCAAAATGGCGGCGCTCTCCGCCATGTCGGGACGAAAGACGCCCAGCTTCCATAAATCGGTCAGAGTCTGGTTTTGACTGATGCGGCTGTATGGGTTGTTTTTTTCGGCGCTGACGGCAATGTCAAATTCGACCGGCCGCATTGCGGTGCTCTGCCGCAGGCTGTGGCTGGAAAACCTGATATATTCCCGTGCGCCGTTTGGCCCGTCCACGCGGTAGGTGCGCGGCTGATGATAGAATTGGCGCATCAGTTCGATGCAAAGCAGAATGATTTCCTTGTAGGCGTTATACCCCTCGGCAATCATATCGCGGCTGAGTTTTTCGCCGGCCTGCTGCAGTGCGACAATGGCAGAGTATGCCGTCACGCCGCCGCTGGTCTGTCCCTGCTGGAAGTCGCGGTTGCCGGAGACTTCTTTGAGCTCCTCAATTTTATTTTGCCGATGGGCAATGATAAAGCTGTGCAGCGGTTTTGCTTGCAGCTCGCGAATGTTTTCTTCGCTGACCGATCCGGCCACATGGATAATGTCTTTGGAGAGATCGCTCAGCTCGTATTCGTTCAGGCCGCCGTTGTCCTTTACCATAAACCGGGTCTTGCCGGAGATCAGGGCGTTGCGGCTGATCAGGGCGTCCAGACGGTCGATGTAAAGCTGCGGACTTTTGATGATATCAACCAGTCCAAAGCCGACCGGACTGTCCTCATCGGGGTACATGACGTCAAAGACAAAGGGGTACTTCCCGTGATGGTAAATGCCGTCCTCGCCGCGATCCTCGGACGCATCTAAAATCTGGTTGCCGCAGAATTTTATAAGCTCTACCGTCTGCGCACCGTCACGCTGTTTTTTATAGTAGCAGTCCACAACCAGAATTTTGTTGTGGGTCACATCGCTGCCGCTGGTGTTTTGCATGTCGTCATAGGTTAAAATCTCCATCGGACTGCCGGCGGTAAACTTGTCCGCAAGGTGCGGATATTGCCGCTTAAGGTCGTCCGGGTCGCAAAGCGCGGTCAAAAAAACAAAACGGCTGTCCTGAATATCGCAGATGCCCGGCTCCCAAAAGAGGTTTAAAAGGTCGATTTTGCGGATGTCGATTTCGCCCATGCCGCCGCGCAGCCGCGGATTAAAGAATACGCCGTAGCAGGCGGCACCGTTTTTTAATTTATACCACCATGCGCGGCTGTATGTGCGCTTAAAGTTGCATAAATCCAGCTGCACCGGAAGAATCCGGGTAAAGGTCTCCGCGATTTTGCGATCCGCCTCATCACGCTCTAAAATATTGGGAGACGGATAATTGTCCATGGCGTCTGCATGCTTGTTGGCAATGGCGTTAAAAAGGTAGGGTGTGGTCGGTTCCGGCATTTCGTCCTGCTGTTCGCCCATGTAGCGCGATTTAAACCAGCGGTTGTTTTCGATGACACGCCGGTCAAAGGCCTGCTTGTGTTCCTTGTAGCGCCGAAACTCCTCGGTGAGCAACCGAAAGAATTCCGGCTTGATGATTCCCTCATAATTTTGATTTTCCATAATCATTTCTCCTTTTCTCAGGCTTTTGCGGTCAGCGCCGCAATATCGTTTTCTATTTTGTTAATTTTTGCTTCAATATCAATGCCGTTGAGCATAACCCTCTGCCCGGTGACCCAGATTTCACCGTTTTCTTCCCAAAAGGTAATAAAGGGCGAATAGCCGACCAGCCCCATGTTGGCGTAATTTTCCGCCTTTTCGATCTTAAAGGCGCCGTTGGTATACACCACACCGTTGATGCTGTGGCTGCCCTCGCCATTGCCGGCGCCCAGAACCAGGTAGGCGGTGCCGTTGTCGCCGACCGACATGCCCAGCTTTTGCTTGCGGACGCCGTTTTCATCCTGCATCATTTTGATGCCGGTCGGATCCATCAGGGCAAATACGCCGCCGGTTTGGTTGGTATAATTCTGACTGTTTGTACCGACAATGGTAGAGGCGTAGATGGCGGAGCTCTCTACCGTTCCGCTAAAGACGGCCTCGCCGCTGCTGTTGATCGAGACGGTGGGGATGCCCTGTGCATCGCAAAGCATAAACTGAAATTTTTGCGTGTCCTTGTCGTAGGCGGCCAAAAACCGCGTCCTCTCTCCGCGGTCGCGGATGATGAGCTTAGAGCCGCTGATTTCCATCTTTCCGCTGTTATCCCTGACGGATACCTTGGAGGTGTCGACCGTGCCGGCCGTCAGCTTGTCCGCCGTCAGTGCGCCGATTTGCGCGTTGCTGATTTTGGCGTTGTTTGTGTCAATGTTTTCCGCCTTGACGGCGGCCGCCTCGCTGACGTTTCCGGCGTCCAGGTTTTGAAAGAGGTACGACAGTTCATCCACCAGCGCCGTGCCCCATTCCTTGACCGCCCGAATGTCCCGGCCGGTGTCCCCGGTCAGCTTGGGCGGTATCGGTGTTGTTAAGTTTGGCATGTTTGATTCCTCCATTTCTTGGTTTTCTTTTATTATAGGGATTTTAGAGTGACATGGAGTGCCATCCGCCGCTTTTTGAAAAAGTTTTTTGTTTGTCTTGACAATCGGGAAAAAACGTTTTATAATGTAAGTGTTAAACAGTTAAGCACAAAACTATTAGGAGGTGATGGCGCCGTGGGGCTATCCTATTTTCATATTAACCAAAGCCTGCGCAAGGTACATCTGCTGCGCAAACGGTCACTGCAGCAGGCCATGCGGAAACAGAAGCTGCAGCCAAGCTGGCTGCCGCTTTTGCATTATGTAGAGGAACATCCGGGCTGTACCCAGGCAGAGGTGGCAGAAAATCTGGCGCTGACGCCGGCGGCAATTACGCTGGCAACGCAGCGGCTTGCGGCACAAAAGATGCTGGTGAAAAAGACGGATCAAAAGAACCTGCGCCGCAACATTCTCAGCGTGACTGCGGTCGGCCAGGAGCGGCTGCGCAAAATGGGAATATTTTTTGAAGAATTTGATCAAAAGATGTTTCAGGGGCTGAGCGAGGCGGAGCTTTGCGCCTTTCAGGAGACCTTGGATCGTATCACCACCAATATTACCGGTGAGGACAAAAACGAGGTATCCAGACAGGTGATTACCGATCTCTTGCGTGAAATCCGTGAGGACGCTTAGAGAAACAATTTGAAAGAAAGGAAGGATATGACGATGCGAAAATTATTATCTCTTCTGCGCGGCAAGGATTTTTGGATGTCGATTTTGACGCCGATTCTGATCGTGGGAGAGGTCATTATGGAGGTTGCGATCCCCAAGGCCATGTCCAAAATCGTGGATATCGGGATTGCAAACCGTGACATTGACTATGTATTAAAGGCCGGCGGCGTCATGGTGCTGATGGCGCTCGCTTCCCTCTTCTTTGGCGCAATGGCGGCGTGGACGGCCTCAATCGCCAGCATGGGATTCGGACGGTCGGTGCGGCAGAGCCTGTTTTATCGGGTACAGGATTTTTCGTTTTCCAATATTGACAGGTTCAGCACCTCTTCGCTCATTACCCGAATGACAACCGATATTACCAATCTGCAAAACGCCTTTATGATGGTGATCCGTACCCTGGTACGTGCGCCGATCATGTTTATTTCGGCGTCCGTTATGGCGTTTTCCATCAATGCGGAGCTTTCGTGTATCTTTTTGGTTGCCGTGCCGATTTTAGGCACTGTGCTGGCGTTTACCATCAGCAAGGCGCATCCGCGGTTTAAAAAGATGCTGCGCTGCTTTGATAAGCTCAACGCCAAGATACAGGAAAACCTGATCGGAATCCGTGTTGTCAAGGCCTTTGTCCGCGGCGACTATGAGGATCAGAACTTTGACGAATGTGCCGACGCCGTGCGCCAGACGCAAATCCGTGCCGAGCGGATGGTAATCCTGAATATGCCGATTATGCAGATGATGGTGTATCTGTGTATCATATTGGTGCTTTGGCTGGGCGGTAACATGATCGTGGTAGGGCAAATGGGCACCGGTGAGCTGGTTAGCTTTATCAGCTATGTCAACCAGATTCTGATGTCACTGATGATGATCGCCTTTTCCTTTACCATGCTGGTAATTTCAAAGGCTTCGGTCAGCCGTATCGTAGAAGTGTTAAACGATACCCCGGATATCCCGGATCATAAGGATTCTGATATTGCGGTGGCAGACGGTTCAATCGCGTTTGAGGATGTTTCTTTTAGCTATCAGGGAGATCTTAGCCGCTGCGCCTTAGAGCATATCAACCTTCAGATAAGGTCCGGCGAGACAATCGGAATCATCGGCGGTACCGGCAGCGCAAAGTCGACGCTGGTGCATCTGATTCCGCGGCTTTATGAGGCGACAGAGGGCGCGGTCAAGGTCGGCGGCGTTGATGTAAAGGACTATCGGCAAAAGACGCTGCGGGATCAGGTTGCCATGGTGCTGCAGAAAAATGTGCTCTTTAGCGGTACCATCCGCGAAAACCTCCGCTGGGGAAACCCGGACGCCACCGATGAAGAAATCGTTGCCGCATGCAAAGCGGCACAGGCACACGACTTTATCATGGAATTTCCAAACGGTTACGATACCGAGCTGGGACAGGGCGGTCTGAATGTTTCCGGCGGCCAGAAGCAGCGGCTTTGTATCGCCCGTGCGCTCCTGAAAAAGCCGAAGATCGTAATCCTGGACGACAGTACCAGTGCGGTTGACACGGCGACCGACAGTAAAATCCGCGCGGCGTTCCGTAAAGAGCTTTCCGATACAACAACCATTATCATTGCGCAGCGGATTTCGTCCGTGAGCGATGCCGATCGGATTGTGGTGCTGGAGGAGGGTAAAATCTCCGCGGTCGGCACGCATGACGAACTCTTAAAGAGCAGTGAAATTTACCGCGAAGTCTATGAATCTCAGCAAAAGGGGGTGGCGTAGATGCCTCCGCATAAGAATATGGGAATGAAAAAACCAAAAGACGGCAAGAAAACGCTGTTTCGGATTCTGCACTATTTGGAGGAATACCGCTTTCAGCTGGTTCTGGTGGCGCTGCTTGTTATTGTCAGCTCCGGCGCAGGCGTGGTCGGCACCTATTTTCTAAAGCCGATCATCGACAACTATATCGCCCCGTGGATCGGAAACGCGAACCCGGATCTTAGCGGACTGCTGCGCACCATTATACTGCTTGCGGTCATTTACGCAGCCGGTGCACTTTGTACCTATGCGTACAACCGTATCATGGTAAACATTGCGGCAAACTCGCTTTACAAGATGCGGATGGATATGTTTACCCATATGCAGACCTTGCCGATCCGTTATTTTGACAGCCGTACCCACGGCGAAATCATGAGCCGCTATACCAACGATATCGATACGCTGCGCAACATGATGAGCCAAAGCGTGCCGCAGCTGATTTCATCCGGCATTACGGTGGTGGGCGTCTTTGTCATGATGCTGGTGCTGAGTATTCCACTGACGATTCTGGTGGTGCTGATGATGCTGACGATCTTTGGCGTCATTAAGCTGGTCGGCGGCAAAAGCGCTTTGTACTACCGCAACCAGCAAAAGGCAATCGGCGCGGTCAACGGCTATATTGAAGAGATGATCGAGGGGCAAAAGGTGGTAAAGGTGTTTTGCCACGAGGAGGAGAGCAAACAGCGGTTTGACGTCATCAACGGCGCACTGTGCGATGCGGCAAGTAAGGCGAACACCTTTGCAAGCATTTTGATGCCGATCATGAACAATCTGTCCTATATCCACTATGCACTGACGGCAATCATCGGCGCAACGCTCACCATTTTGACCGGCCAGCGCGAAATGGGAATTTTCGCCCTGGGGCTTGGCGCACTGGTTTCGTTTTTGCAGTACACCCGTTCCTTTGCGCAGCCGATCACCCAGGTGTCGCAGCAGTTTAACGTGATTTTGAACGCGCTTGCCGGTGCGGAGCGGATTTTTGCGCTGCTGGATGAAAAGCCGGAGGTTGATGACGGTTATGTGACGCTGGTGAACGTGAAGGAAAAGCCGGACGGCACGTTTGAAGAGACGGCGCAGCGCACCGGACACTGGGCGTGGAAGCATCCGCATCACGATGGCACGCTGACCTATGTACCGCTGCGCGGCGCCGTGACCTTTGAGGATGTCGAATTTGGCTACGAGCCGGGCAAGGTTGTCCTGAACGGAATCAGCCTTTATGCCGAGCCGGGACAAAAAATTGCGTTTGTCGGCTCGACCGGCGCGGGCAAGACGACAATTACCAATTTAATCAACCGTTTTTATGATGTGCCGGACGGCAAGATCCGCTACGACGGCATCAATATCAATAAGATCAAAAAGGCGGATCTGCGGCGCTCGCTTTCGATGGTGCTGCAGGATACGCATCTGTTTACCGGCACCGTGATGGAAAACATCCGTTACGGCAGACTGGACGCGACAGACGAGGAAGTCATTGCTGCGGCAAAGCTTGCCAACGCCCATTGGTTTATTTCGCATCTGCCGGACGGGTATGATACCATGCTGACCGGGGACGGCGCAAATTTAAGCCAGGGTCAGCGGCAGCTGCTGGCGATTGCAAGAGCGGCGGTTGCGGATCCTCCCGTCCTGATCTTAGACGAGGCGACCAGCTCGATCGACACCCGTACCGAGGCACTGATCGAAAAGGGAATGGATCAGCTGATGGAGGGCAGAACGGTGTTTGTCATTGCGCACCGCCTGTCCACGGTAAGAAATTCGCACGCGATCATGGTGCTGGAACACGGTGAGATTATCGAACGCGGCAGCCATGAAGAGCTGATTGCCAAAAAGGGCAGATATTATCAGCTCTACACCGGCATGTTTGAACTTTCGTAAAAAAGGCGACTTTGAAGAAGGCGGCGAGAGCTGCCTTCTTTTTGTATCATGATAATTTTGTTTAAAACGCACATTGATTTTTTTTTAACAAAGTGATATAGTAATATTTTGTAGAATGTACGTGGGGAAAGAGACAATTTGTCAAAACAGGATATCGAAAATGACATGACAGCTGTGTGAAATCGACAATTCCCAAGAGGGAGGTTTTGTGTTAAGATAATCGTGGTTTTTTATGGGAAAACCTGACTTGAGACGATTCCCGTGTACAAAAGAAAATGAAAAAACAAATCCAAAGATAGGGAAGGTGCATTATGAATAAAATATCGATTATCGGAACCGGAAGCGTAGGCTCGACCATCGCCTATACATTAACCGTGATGGGAATCGCTTCGGAAATTGTCATGATTGACATTAACAACGAAAAGGCGCTCGGCGAGGCGCTGGATATCCGGCAGGGTACGCCGTTTTGCGGAGCCTGTTCGATTTATGCCGGCGACTACCGCGATGCGCAGGATTCCAACATCGTGATTTTAACCTCCGGCATTGCCAGAAAGCCCGGTCAGTCCCGGTTAGAGCTGGCACAGACCAACGTGGATATCACCAAGTCGATCATCCCGGAGATTACCAGATACGCGCCGGACGCGACTTATATTATTGTAAGCAACCCGGTGGATATCTTAACCTATACGTTTTATAAGATTTCCGGCCTGCCGGAAAATCGGATTATCGGCTCCGGTACGATTTTGGACACGGCGCGTCTGCGTGCAAGACTGTCCGAGTATTTTAACATCAGCCAAAGCAACGTGCACGCCTACGTATTTGGTGAGCACGGCGATTCTTCGTTCATTCCGTGGTCGGTTGCCAATATCTCCAACGTGCCGATTAACGAATGTGACGCGCTGGTGGCCGGCAGCGATGTGTCGATGCCGAAGTTTAAGCGCGAGGACGTGGAGCAGTATGTCCGCAAGTCCGGCGGCCGCGTGATTGAGCGCAAGGGCGCTACGTTCTATGCCGTTTCCGCGTCGGTTTGTCATATCTGCAAGTGCCTGCTGACGGGAATCGATACCACCATGACGGTATCGACACTGATGCACGGCGAATACGGCGTTGACGATGTCGCGCTGAGCGTTTTGAACATTGTCGGCAAGGACGGTGCGAGAGCAAAGGTCATGATGCCGCTGACCGATGATGAAATCAGCAAGCTGCGTCACAGCGCCGATACCTTAAAGGACGTTATCAAAAATCTTCATATATAGAGGCTCTCTGCCGTGGTGCAGTCTGCCGGAAAGGTGGTAGCTAGAATGGATTATCGTGTAGAACATGATTCAATGGGAGAGGTCAAGGTGCCTGCGGACAGATTGTGGGCAGCCCAGACCCAAAGAAGCCATGAAAACTTTGAGATCGGTGTGGGAATCGAAACCATGCCGCGTGAGATTACGCACGCCTTTGGTATTTTAAAGAAGGCGGCGGCGCTTGCCAATCATGAATTGAGACCGGAAAAGATGACTGAAGAAAAGCTTTGCGCGATCACGAAAGCATGCGATGAAGTGATCGGGGGAAAGCTGAACGACCATTTTCCGCTGGTGGTATGGCAGACCGGGTCGGGTACGCAGTCGAATATGAATGCCAATGAGGTCATTGCAAACCGTGCCAACCAGATTGCAGAAAAAAAGCTGGCGCACCCGAACGACGATATCAATATGAGCCAGTCCTCCAACGATACCTTCCCGACGGCAATGCATATTTCCGCCGTCATTGCGATTGAGGATCGGCTGCTGCCGGCGATTGAAACGCTGGTTGCAACCTTTAAACGGTTAGAGGCCGAAAACGAAGGAATCGTAAAGTCCGGACGTACGCACCTGCAGGATGCAACGCCGATTCAGTTCAGCCAGGAAATCAGCGGATGGCGCGCAAGCTTAGAGCGTGACGCCGAGCTTTTAAAGATGGCGGTAAAGCCCCTCTATGAGCTGGCGCTCGGCGGTACTGCGGTCGGCACCGGGTTGAATGCCCCCAAGGGATTTTCCGAACTGGTTGCAAAAAAGGTGGCAGAGCTGACCGGCAAGCCGTTTGTGACGGCGCCCAATAAGTTCCACGCCCTGACCTCAAAGGATGAAATCGTGTTTGCGCACGGCGCCATTAAGGCAACGGCCTGCGATATGTTAAAGATTGCCAACGATGTCCGTCATCTGGCATCGGGACCGCGCTGCGGCCTCGGCGAGATTCATATCCCGGAGAATGAGCCGGGATCGTCCATCATGCCGGGCAAGGTAAACCCGACCCAGTGTGAGGCGGTTACTATGGTGGCCGTTCAGGTCATGGGCAACGATGTGGCGGTCGGCGTTGCGGCATCGCAGGGTAATTTTGAGCTGAACGTCTTTATGCCGGTGACGGCGTATAACTTCCTGCAGTCGGCAAGACTTCTGGCTGAGGCGATTTTATCCTTTAACAAGAACTGCGCTGTAGGCATCACGGCCAATAAGGAAAAGATGCATGAGAATCTGCACCGTTCGCTGATGCTGGTAACCGCGCTGAATCCCTACATCGGTTACGAAAATGCGGCAAAGACGGCGAAAAAGGCGTTTAAGGACAATATCTCCTTAAAGGAAGCCTGCGTTGCGCTGGGCTTTTTGACCGAAGAAAAGTTTGATGAGGTATTCCATCCCGAACAGATGGTTTAAAAATTGACAGTGATGGAGGTAAAACGATGAATGTTTCTTATTTTCCGGGTTGTACCCTCCGTACCAAGGCAAAGCAGCTGGACGTCTACGCAAGACAGTGTGCCGAGATTTTAGGCGTGACGCTTTGCGAAATTGAGGATTGGCAGTGCTGCGGCGGCGTGTTTGTCAGCGCAAAGGACGAGATTGCGTCCAAGCTTTCCGGCGTCCGCGCACTGATTGCCGCAAGAGAGGCGCAGCAGCCTTTGGTTACGGTATGTTCAGCCTGTCATAATGTAATCAAGCAGACCAATCATGCGATGCAGACCGATGCGGATTTTGCCGCAAAGGTGAATGCTTATATGGCGCAGGAGAAGAATCCGCCTGCGGCCTATAACGGCGAGACCGCGGTTTATCATTATCTGGAGCTGCTCCGCGACGAGGTGGGCTTTGACAAGATCAAGGCGGCGGTAAAAAATCCGCTCAGCGGAAAGAAGGTTGCCGCGTATTACGGCTGCATGCTGCTCCGCCCCGGAAAGGTGATGCAGTTTGATGACCCCGAAAATCCGCGGATTATGGAGGACTTTATCCGTGCGCTCGGCGCAGAGCCGGTGATATATCCCAAGCGGAACGAGTGCTGCGGCGGCTATGTCGTGGTCGAAGATGCCGCATCGGCAGAGAAAAAGAGCGGCGCGGTGTTAGAGAGCGCAAAGCAAAGCGGCGCCGAAATGATTGTGACGGCATGTCCCCTGTGCCGGTATAACCTTTTAAAGAGCCAAAGCGACATGCCGGTGGTTTACTTTACCGAGCTTTTGGCCGAGGCGCTTGGCGTAAAGGAGGGTGAATAAGAATGCAGAGAAAAGAGATGCAGCAGAGAGAGCAGATTTTGCGGATCAGCGGCGTCAATCCGCGCAAATGCATGCGCTGCGGAAAATGCTCCGGCACCTGCCCTTCTTATGATGAGATGGAATATCATCCGCATGAATTTGTCTATATGGTGGAGTCGGGCGATATCGAGGCGCTGAAAAAGTCAGACTCTGTATACAAATGCCTCTCCTGCTTTGCGTGCGTGGAGCGTTGTCCGCGCGGCGTAGAGCCGGCAAAACTGATTGAGGCGCTCCGTCTTATGGTGATCCGCGAAAAGGGCGGCAGCCATTTAAAGGCGGAGGAAATTCCGGCGCTTTTGGACGATGAGATGCCGCAGCAGGCATTGGTCAGCGCGTTTCGGAAATACGCAAAATAGAAAGGAGAATGTCAACCATGCAGAGAATAGGAGTCTTTGTCTGTCATTGCGGAACCAATATTGCCGGAACCGTCGATGTAGCGGCGGTGGCCGAGGCTTTAAAGAGCGAGCCGGGGGTTGTTTTCTCCACCGACTATCAATATATGTGTTCGCAGGCCGGACAGGACATGATTAAAAACGCAATCCGGGACGAAAAGCTGACCGGGATTGTCGTATGCTCCTGCTCACCCCGTATGCATGAGGCAACCTTCCGCAAGACGGCGGCGTCTGCCGGAATCAATCCGTACATGGTGGAGATTGCCAACATCCGCGAGCAGTGCTCCTGGGTGCATAAGGAAATGCCGATCGGAACGGAAAAGGCAATTATTTTAGGAAAGGCAGCGGTTGCGAAGGTAAACCTGAATACACCGCTGACGCCGGGCGAGAGCCCGGTAACCAAGCGTGCGCTGGTCATTGGCGGCGGTATCGCCGGAATCCAGACCGCGCTGGATATTGCCGATGCCGGATTTCCGGTCGATATCGTAGAAACAAAGCCGACCATCGGCGGCAAGATGGCACAGCTGGATAAGACCTTCCCGACCTTAGACTGTGCGGCTTGTATTTTAACGCCGAAGATGGTGGATGTGGCGCAAAATGAGAATATTCGGATTTTTTCGTATTCCGAGGTGACAGAGGTCGGCGGCTTTGTCGGCAACTTTGATGTAACCATCAAACGCCGTGCGCGATATGTCAAAGAGGAGCTGTGTACCGGCTGCGGCGCTTGTACCGAAAAATGTCCGCAGAAAAAGGTACCGAACGAGTTTAACCTTGGGATGGATACGCGGCACGCGATCTATATCCCGTTTGCACAGGCGGTGCCGAAGGTTGCCACCATTGACCCGACCTATTGTATTAAAATGAAAACCGGAAAATGCGGCCTGTGCGAGAGAGTCTGCAGCGCCGGTGCCATCGACTATCAGGCAAAGGATGAATATGTGAAGGAAAAGTACGGTGCAATCGTGGTTGCAACCGGCTATAATCCGATCTCGATGGAAAAGTTCGACGAATACGCTTACGCACAGTCGAAGGATGTTGTCACTTCTCTGGAGTTTGAGCGTCTGACCAATGCGGCAGGCCCGACCCAGGGACAGCTGCTCCGCCCGTCGGACGGAGAGCATCCGCATACCATCGTATTTGTGCAGTGCGTCGGTTCGCGCTGCGAGGCATGCGCGCAAAAGGGCAAGGAATACTGCTCTAAGATTTGCTGCATGTACACGGCAAAACATGCCATGCTGATCCGTGACAAATATCCGGATACCAATGTAACCGTGTTCTATATTGATGTGCGTACACCGGGCAAAAACTTTGATGAGTTTTACCGCCGCGCAGTAGAGGAATACGGCGTACATTATATCAAGGGTATGGTCGGCAAGGTTTCCCCGGAGGGCAAAAAGCTGAAGGTGCAGGCCTCCGATCTGATCGCCGGCAAGCAGCTCCATATCGACGCGGATCTTGTCGTTTTGGCGGCAGCGATTGAGCCGGATCCCTCGGCACGTCCGCTGGCAACCATGCTGACGGCCAGCATGGACACCAACGACTTCTTTACCGAGGCACACCCGAAGTTAAAGCCGGTCGAAAGTCCGACCGCCGGCGTATTTTTGTCCGGCACCTGCCAGGGCCCCAAGGATATCCCGGAGACGGTATCGCAAGCAGGGGCGGCAGCGTCCAAGGTAATCGGCCTTTTGTGTAAGGATAAGCTGACCGGTAACCCGTGCGTGGCGCATTCGGACGAGATGATGTGTAACGGCTGCTCCACCTGTGAAAAGGTCTGCCCGTACGGCGCGATTTCTTACCTGGATAAGGAATTTAGAATGCCGGACAGAACCACACGGGTTCGCCGCGTGGCCTCGGTCAATGAGGCGGTATGCCAGGGCTGCGGCGCTTGTACCGTGGCGTGCATGTCGGGCGCAATGGACTTAAAGGGCTTTATGAACCGACAAATTATCGCGGAGGTGGACGCAATATGCAAATAAAGGAATATAAACCGTTGATTGTCGCCTTCTGCTGCAACTGGTGTTCCTACGCCGGTGCAGATTTGGCAGGCAATAACCGGCTGAACTATCCGGCCGATGTCAAGATTATCCGGGTTCCCTGCTCCTGCCGGGTCAATCCGATGTTTGTACTCCGCGCGTTTCAGCGCGGCGCAGACGGCGTAATCCTCTGCGGATGCCATCCCGGCGACTGTCACTATACCTCCGGCAACTACTATACACGCCGGCGTATGGCGCTGCTGTTTTCCATGCTGGATTACCTCGGCATTGAGCGCGCGCGTACCCGCGTGGAATGGGTCAGCGCCGCTGAGGGTGCAAAATTTGCAAAGACCATGAACGAATTTGCAGAGAGCGTGGCAGCGCTCGGCGAAAATAAGAGATTGGAGGATTTACGATGCAAGAAATAAAACGTGAGATTCTCCTTGACCGGGCAGCATCCCTTTTGGCGGACGGCACAGTGGATCGTGTGCTGGGCTGGAAGAACGGAGAATTTGATTATGATGTGACGCCCGCTGTGTTTCGCACGCAGCAGGATTTGGAGGACTTTGTCTGGAACGGCTTCTGCGGCGCAAACTTTTCAAAGTACCTGGTCGGCGAAACAAGAAAAGGCGAGGGCAAGGTTTTAGCATTCTTAAAGCCGTGCGATACGTATAGCTTTAACCAGCTCTTGACCGAGTATCGCTTTAACCGCGAAAAGGTCTATGCCATCGGCGTTCCGTGTGACGGAATGCTGGATATCCGCAAGGTCAAAGAGGCGGCGGACGGCGTACGTTCGGCAGAGATTGCGGGAGGTCAGGTGATCATTCATACCCTCTATGACGGCGATGTTACGGTACCGGCAGAGGATCTGCTCGCCGAGCGCTGCATCCATTGTAAATCCAAAAAGCACGTTGCCTATGACGAGCTTTTGGGTGAGGACGGCGCGGTTTGCGAAACGGGTCGCTTTGACGAGGTTGCGCGCCTGGAAAAGATGACCCCGGACGAGCGGTACGCTTTCTGGCAGAACGAGCTTTCCCGCTGTATTCGCTGCAATGCCTGTCGTGACGTTTGCCCGGCATGCACCTGCGAAAAGTGTGTGTTTGATAACCCCGATTCCCCGGTGGAAAATAAGGCGGCGGCCAACTCCTTTGAGGAAAAGATGTTCCACATTATCCGCGCCTTTCATGTAGCAGGCCGCTGCACCGACTGCGGCGAATGTTCCCGCGTTTGTCCGCAGCATATACCGCTGCACCTGCTCAACCGTAAGTTTATCAAGGATATTGATACGCTCTACGGCGACTATCAGGCCGGCGCCGAGGTCGGCAGCCGTGCGCCGATTGTCAATTATACCGAGGATGATCCCGAACCGGCCGAGGCGGTAGAAAGAGGTGACGAAAATGCGTAAAATAGCACTTGATTCTCTTGACGCCCTGTTTGAAAAGCTGGCGCAGTACACAAAGCTTTATCTTCCGGTCGATACCGAGGCCGGTGCAAAGTTTGAGGAATGGGAGCGCGGAAAGCAGCTGTCGAATGCGCTCAATACGGTGCGCAGCGCAAAGGACTTCTTCTTTCCGCAGACCGAAAACCTGATGGATTTTCAGGTGGAGGGGAAGAAAATTTCCGTCATCGATACCCGAAAAGAGTGTGAGGATTTCATCATCTTCGGCGCGCGCGCCTGTGACGTGCGCAGCTTTACGGTATTAGATCGCGTATTTTTGGCAGAGCCGGTAGATACCTATTACCAAAACCGCCGCGAACACGGCATCATTGTTTCGATGGCTTGTACCCGTCCGCAGGAGACCTGCTTCTGTCAAACCTTTGCGATTGATCCGGCAGAGCCGGAGGGCGACGTTGTCTGCTACCGTACCGAGGATGCGATGTACTTTTTGGCAAAGACCGAAAAAGGCGAGGCAATGCTTGCCGCCGTCTCCGAGCTGACCGAGGATTCGGACGGTGCGGCCGTGGAGGCGCAGAAGAACACCATCCGTGAGAGAATGGAAAAGCTGCCCCTTGCGTCACTTCGCGCCGATGCCTTTGGCAAGGATAAAACCAAGGAATTTTTTGACGCGCCGGAGTGGAAGGAGCTTTCCGAGACCTGTCTCGGCTGCGGAACCTGTACCTTTGTCTGCCCGACCTGTCAGTGCTATGATATTAAGGATTTTAATACCGGCCACGGCGTGCGGCGTTTCCGCTGCTGGGATTCCTGCATGTACTCCGACTT
>URTH01000004.1 GCA_900550775.1 uncultured Eubacteriales bacterium
AATCAGCCGCAGCGTCCGCATCCGCCGCCTCTCGTCCGGCAGCCGCAAAAGCGCACGGGCGTGCCGCTCCGTCAGATGATTTTCTTTCAGCATTTGCCGAATTTTGGGCGACAGCTTTAAAAGGCGTACCTTATTTGCAATGGTGGACTGACTTTTGCCAAGCTTGTCCGCCAGCTCCTCCTGGGTCAGCCCATGCTCCTGAATCAAATTGGCAAAGGCCTCCGCCTCCTCCATATAGCTCAGGTTCTCGCGCTGGATATTCTCGATCAGCGACAAAATCGCACTGTTGGTGGCGCTGGCCGACATGACGATCGCCGGAATATACGCCATCCCCAAATTGCGGCACGCCGTAAGCCTGCGCTCGCCGGCGATCAGTTCATAGTCAAACGGACTGACCTGCCGCACGGTAATCGGCTGCATAAGCCCGTATTCCATAATCGAAATCGCCAGATCCTGTAGCGACCCCTGGTCAAAAATCTGCCTTGGCTGATGCGGATTTAAACGAATATTCTTGATGGGAACAGTGCGCGTCTCGCCGCACCGTGCAAAATTTCGGCTTCTTCCCCAGATTCCGGTATCCTCGCTCTGTTCTCTGCGCGGCAGCTCGCGCACCTTGCTCTGCCTTCTATCTTCCAATAGCATGTTAAAACGCTCCTTCCAAAATTTTCCTTTTGTATATCCATATTATACCATAACAAAATAAAAATGCAAAGATTTTTCATCGACCGAATTTGGCATATACCCCTAAAAAAAGCGCCGTAACACTTTTTTTAGCGCCGCATACGATAATAAAGTGAAAAAGAATGTCAGCAACATAAAAGGAGTGATGCAATATGCTGGCGTACTATGATGCAGCGGCCGCCATCCGCGGCGGCGAGGACTACCCCGAAATCACCGGCACCGTCGGATTTTGCAAAGGAAACGGCGGAACCTGGGTGGACGCAGTCATTGACGGTCTGCCGCCGTTTCAGGCAGCGACCGAGACCACACCGCAGATCGGGCCGCACGGCTTTCACATTCACGAGGGCGGCGACTGCGGCGGCACGGCGTTTTCCGATGCAGAGGGACACTGGAACCCGGACGGTCAGCCGCACGGAAATCACAAGGGCGATTTTCCGATGCTGTTTTCCAACCACGGCAAGGCGCGGATGCTTTTCTTTACCGACCGCTTTTTGCCGGAGGACGTCATCGGGAAAACTGTTATCATTCACGCCTCGCCGGACGATGACAAAACCCAGCCGGCCGGCGGCTCCGGTATGCGGATCGCCTGCGGCGTTATCCTTGCGGCCAACGGCTAGCCGAAAGATGCCGGAATTTCGCCTTTTCAGGCGGGTTCGGATTGCTCCCTTTCGGCTGACCGCGCGGACAGCGCCGAAACAAATTCTTGACAAACAAGGGCTTTTGCACTTATAATAAAGTCACGGAAGATATGGGAAAAAGGAGGATGTTGAGTTTGGAAAATATCAACGAAATATTCGGCTGTATGGTGTTTGACGCCGCCACCATGAAGGAGCGGCTGCCCAAGGACACCTATCGCCAGGTGATGCGTACCCGCAAAGAGGGCAGCGCACTGACACGGGAGGTTGCGGATGTGGTCGCCAACGCCATGAAGGACTGGGCGATTGAAAAGGGCGTCACCCACTTTGCACACTGGTTTCAGCCGATGACCGGCGTCACCGCCGAAAAGCACGACAGCTTTATTGCACCGGCGGATCAGGATAAGGTCATTATGGAATTTTCCGGCAAAGAGCTGATCAAGAGTGAGCCGGACGCTTCCAGCTTTCCGTCCGGCGGACTGCGCTCGACCTTTGAGGCACGCGGCTATACGGCATGGGATCCCACGGCTAATGCATTCATCAAAGATGGCATTCTCTGTATTCCCACGATATTTTGCTCTTACACCGGCGAGGCGCTGGATAAAAAAACACCGCTGATGCGTTCACTGGAAACGCTGAACACCCAGGCGGTGCGCGTCTTGCATCTGCTCGGCTACACCGATGTCAAACGGGTCAGCACCACGGTCGGGCCGGAGCAGGAGTATTTTTTGATTGACCGCAGCGTTGCGGCAAAGCGGCCGGATTTAACCTACACCGGGCGCACGCTGCTCGGCGCGATGCCGCCGAAAGGACAGGAGCTTGACGACCATTATTTCGGCGTTGTCAAGGCAAGGGTCTCCGCCTATATGAGAGATCTGGACCGCGAACTCTGGAAACTGGGTATCTTAGCCAAGACCAAGCATAACGAGGTTGCGCCGGCGCAGCATGAGCTGGCACCGATCTTTTGCGCCGGCAATATTGCCACCGACCATAACCAGCTGACGATGGAGCTGATGAAACGGATTGCCGAAAAACATTCCATGAAATGTCTGCTGCACGAAAAGCCGTTTGCCGGCGTCAACGGCAGCGGCAAGCACGACAACTGGGCCATCTGCACCGACACCGGTGTGAATTTATTGGATCCCGGCAAGCATCCGCACGAGAATCTGCGGTTTTTGGTCTTTTTATGTGCGGTCATCCAGGCAGTGGACGAATACCAGGATCTTTTGCGGATGTCGGTGGCTACCGCCGGCAACGATCACCGTTTGGGCGCTGCCGAGGCGCCGCCGGCCATCATCTCCATCTTTTTGGGCGATGAACTGACCGAGGTTTTGGAGGCCATCGAAAAGGACAGCGATTACAATAACAAAAAGCGCGAGATCATGGAGGCCGGCGGTGTGACTGCGGTGCCCAATTTCACCAAGGACACCACCGACCGCAACCGCACCTCGCCCTTTGCCTTTACCGGCAACAAGTTTGAATTCCGCAGTCCCGGCTCCAGCCTTTCGATTTCCGGGCCGAACTTTTTGTTAAATACCGCCGTTGCGGAGGCGTTGTGTCAGTTTGCCGATGCACTGGAGGCGGCGCAGAGCGACAATCTTGAAAAAGAGGTTTACGCACTGCTGCAAAAGACGCTGAAAGCGCATAAGCGCATCATCTTTAACGGCAACAATTATACCGAGGAATGGGTAAAAGAAGCAGAGCGCCGCGGTCTATTAAACCTGGCAAACGCACCGGCGGCAATACCGGCCTTTATCGCCGAAAAGAATCTGGCACTGTTTGAAAAGCACCACATTTTAACCCGCGACGAGGCGCGCTCCCGCTATGAAATCAATCTGGATAATTACAGCAAGGTCATCAACATTGAGGCGCTGACCCTGCTTGAGATGATTCGGCGCAGCATTCTGCCGGCCGTTGAGGGCTATGTCAACACCCTGAGCCGAACGGTGGTTTATAAAAAACAGGCCTGCCCGGACGCCAGCTGCGATATGGAGGATCGGCTGATCCGCCGTCTTTCCAATCAGCTCTCCGTCCTCTTCTGCGAAACGGAGGAACTGGAGCAGCGCGTTGGCCGTGCCAAGCTGATTGCGGATAAGCAGGAACAGGCGGAATGCTATCGCGACAGCGTTTTGGCGCAGATGAGCGTGATCCGCAGCATTGCTGACGATATGGAAGTCTATACCCCCAAAGAGGTATGGCCTTTCCCGACCTACGGTGAACTTTTGTTCAGCATTCAATAATCAGATATGAAAAGGGCTTTGGCGAAATGAAACCATTTTGCCAAAGCCCTTTTTCTATCTTTTAATCTGTTTTCCGTCCACAAACACCACGACGGGTTTTGCGTCAAACGCCGGCGGCCTTCCCTCCCAGAGCACCAGATCCGCGTCCTTGCCGACCTTCAGGGAACCGACACGGTCAAAAATATCGCACAGCATCGCCGGCACCTTGGTAACCGCCGCAAACGCCGCATCGGGCTCAAGCCCCGCACGCACGGCGGCGGCCGCGCAGAGCAGCAGGTACTTTTCCGGCGTTTCCGGGTGATCGGTAATCAGCGCCGTCCTGATGTCTGCCGCACACAAAATCGCCGGTGCCGCCTCGCTTTGATTTTTCAGCTCCGGCTTGCTGCGGTCGGTCAGGATCGGCCCGGACAGTACCGGCACCTTTTCCTTGGCAAGTCTGTCCGCCGCAAGGTGCGCCTCCGTTCCGTGTACCAAAATCAGCCGCAGCGAAAATTCCTTTGCGATCCGAATCGCCGTAAAAATATCGTCCAGACGGTGCGCATGCGCATGCAGCGGAATCTCCTGCCGCAGCAGCGGCAAGAGTGCCTCGCACTTAAAATCCCATTCCGGGCGTTCTTCGTCCTCGTCCTCCTCCGCGCGGTCGATCTGCTCCAGATAATTCTTTGCCTTTTGCAGCGTCTCGCGAATCACGGCCGCTGTCCCCATCCGCGTGACCGGTGCCTGGCTTTTGTCATGATACACCGACTTGGGGTTTTCGCCAAAGGCGGCCTTGATGCCGACCGGCGCACGCAGCAGCATATCATCCACACAAATCCCGGCCGTTTTCATCGCCAAAAGCTGACCGCCGATCGGATTGGCGCTGCCCGGCCCGGTAATCACCGTGGTAATGCCGGCATGCACCGCCTCCAAAAAGGCACGATCCTGCGGATTGACCCCGTCCAAGGCGCGCAGCTGCGGCGTTGCCGGGTCGGTATCTTCGTTGCCGTCGTCACCCTCAAAATTCAAACCGTCCTCCCACATACCAAGATGCGAATGTGCGTCAATCAGCCCCGGCGTCAAAAAAGCGCCCCTTGCGTCAATCACCTCGTACCCGGCTGCCTCCTGCGGCAGATCCGCCATTGCACCCAAATCCGCGATCTTTCCGTCGCGGATCACAAGATATCCGTCCGAAAAATCCGTCTCCTCCATCGTGATTAAATTGGCATGGATCAAACAAATGTTCTGATTTTCCATGGTAACCCCCCTCGTCTTGTTTATGTCCGACCGTTTCCATCGGCCGTTCTGTCCTGACATGCCGCGCCAATGTGCCGTCTTTGCGCCCTCATTCGCGGCTGAAATAGCTCTCTGCCCCAAAGCGGTTTGCCAGTGCTGTACCGCTCTCCCTGCCCAGAATCAGGCATGCCGTGGACAAACAATCCGCGATCAGCGCGGACTTTGCCGCAATACTGACGCCCTCCGTCTCGGTTTTTGCCGGATAGCCGCTTTTGGGATCCAAAACATGGTGATAGTACACCCCGTCATAGGTAAAGCCGCGCTGATAGGTGCCGCTGCTCACCACGGCGCCGCAGTCCGTCACGGTGACGGACTCCTCATAGGTTCCGGCCGCGGCATACGGAACCTGAATCCCAACCTGCCAGCTGCCGTCGCGGCGATTCGGATTCTTGCCGAACGCATAGACATTGCCGCCAAGATCCAAAAGCCCCCACGCCGCGCCGCTTTGCCGCATTGCATCGGCGGCCGCATCGGCGGCATAGCCTTTGGCCGCACCGCCAAGATCGATCATCACGCCGTCCTCGGTCTTTGCCAGCGTCCCATTCTCTTTGGAAAAGATCAGTTTTTGATAGCCCACCTTTTTTTCCGCCTCTGAAATCTCCGTTTCAGACGGCACAGTGGGATCTTCTTCTCCGTGAAACGGCCACAGCCTGCTCACCGGCGCAACCGTGATGTCAAATGCGCCGTCCGATGCCGCGCTGACCATTAGCGCAGTCTCTGCAATGGCAGCGGTATGCGCGTCAAGCGGCACCGGCACATGAGCCGCCGCGCGGTTAAATGCCGAGACTACCGAATTTTCATCATAAAAATTCACCGCGTTCTGGACTTCTTCGATCACAGAAAAGGCGGCAAGAACGGCCTCTTTGGGATTTTCGCCGCCGGCACGAACCGTGCAGACCGTATCGAGCAAAAACCGCGTTTCAAAATAAGGCGTCTCACGGCGGTGAATCTTGCATCCGCCAAGCAGCATACATAGAATCAGCAAACAAGGAACTGCGCGTTTCATGCCATTCTCCCTTCTGCTTTTTCATCTATTATATGCTATGCAGGGGCTTTCGTCAAGAGAACCGCTTGCAAGATCATAAAAAATATGGTATGCTAAAAAAACAGTATGCAAGCCAAAAGAGCGAACAACGAGGGGGTTTGATGATATGAAACTGATATCCTGGAACGTAAACGGGCTGCGTGCCTGTATGAATAAGGGCTTTATGGAGACATTTTTGCGTCTTGACGCCGACATTTTTTGTCTGCAGGAAACCAAGCTGCAAGAGGGACAAATTGAAATGCCGCTTGACGGCTATCACCAATATTGGTGCTATGCGGAAAAGAAGGGATATTCCGGCACGGCGCTGTTTAGCAAGACAAAACCGCTTTCGGTGCGCTATGGCATGGGGATTTCGGAGCACGATACCGAGGGGCGGCTGATTACGGCCGAATACCCGGATTTTTATCTGGTTGTCTGCTATACACCCAACGCCCAGGACGGACTAAAACGGCTGGCCTATCGGATGGAATGGGAGGACGCGCTGCGCGCATATCTTGCCACACTGGAAGAGAAAAAGCCGATCATCTACTGCGGCGATCTGAATGTGGCACATCGGGAGATTGACTTAAAAAATCCCAAAACCAACCGCAAAAATGCCGGGTTCAGCGATGAGGAGCGGCAAAAAATAACCGACCTCTTATCCGATCACAAAATCGATACCTTCCGCTACTTCTACCCGGATACCGAGGGCGCGTATTCCTGGTGGTCATACCGCTTCCACGCCAGAGAGAAGAACGCCGGATGGCGCATTGACTATTTTATCGTCTCCGACGCGTTAAAGGATCGGCTTTTGGATGCAAAGATCCATGCAGAAATCATGGGCAGCGATCACTGCCCTGTAGAACTTACCCTAACAACAGGGACGTCTCACGAAAAGTGAGACGCCCCTGTTGTTTATTTTTCGATGGCTTGAATCAAATCCTCCGTGATGCGGTCAATCATGCCAAAGTCCACCGCGGCAATGTAATACCGCTCCAATGCGTCATGAATCTGCTTGATTTCGCCAAGCAATTCTCTCGCCTTCTGCATTTTCGCCGCGTATTCCTTTTCAATTATGCCGAGCAAGTCGGCGTTTTCCCGGTCCGTGCCGCGCGGCAGCGCCAAATCATACAAGTCCAGAATGATATCGCCCTCCCGCTCCGGAAACAACTCGTGCGGCGGCGTGGCGTCAAACACGCAGACCCCAAGCTCACGCAGCACCACCATATCAAGGCTTTCCGCATCAAAGCTGCAATGATACAGTTCTATGTCCCATCCTGCCTCAACGGCGGCAGCGGCCAGCTTTTTCATCAACGTCGATTTCCCGATGCCCGGTCTGCCTTTAATAAAATAGCGAAGCTTTAAATCCTCTGTCAGATTCTCAATATAGTGCGCCGATCCGTCCGGCGTCATTGCACCGAAGAAACGGTGCTCCGTCCGCCCCGGCGCCGCCTTCTTTTTTGTGCCGTCCAAAATCTGTGCCGTCAAATCCTCGGCCGCACGGTCAAGCGCGGCAAAATCCACATGGCAAAGATAAACCTTTTCCCACCTGTCGTGAATCTGCTTTGCCTCCCTTAGGATTTCATAAATCCGATCATACCGCTTTTTGATCTCGGCTTTGCAGTCCGCAATTTCGTCGCGGTGTACGGCCAGCTTTTCCCGATCCCACGCGATGCCCAAATTGACATAGTCCTCCACGATGCCCGGGAGGTTCGGTTCGATCACGTGCGGCGCCGTGCCGTCTACCACCGCCGTTTTTATATCGCGCAAAATAACGCCGTCTAAGGACGTGGCGTCCGAACTGCAATGAATCTCTTCTACCGTCTGCCCAAGGTTTTTAAAACGGGCGCCGATTTTCCGCATCATGGTCGATTTTCCGGTGCCGGGGCCGCCCTTTAAAATAAAGATGCGTTCCATGCCGCAAAGCACGGACGGAAAGTAATTGACAAACCCCTGTGCCGCATTGGCACAGGTAAAATATTCGCAGCTTTTTTTCTGCATGATTCACACTCCCTTTGTAGTAGCCCTGTGATTGTATTTTATGCAGAAAAAAACGCCCGGTGCGTGTCCGGGCGAAGCGCTTTTCGCAAAATCCGATCTGAACTATCCAAACGCCAAGTCATAGCGCACCCGGCCGCGCAAAAGGGAATGGTCGGGATTTCAATCAACATTTTTACGGTGTGTTTTTATTCGTTCCATCTTCTGTTGTCATAAGGCTATCCGTGCAGGATACAAGGCGGCCGTTTTCATAACACAGCTTGAGTGAAAACGGCGCGGTTTGCTCTTTGAGCAGCGCAAACATCCGCCGGTCTCCCTCCCAAAGGTTCAGTCCGTTCACTGCCTCGATATCAACCCAGCAGAGCTCGCCCTCATCGCAGCCGCGGAGCGTACCGCAAAAGCGGTCGGCCGTGTAGAGAAAGATATACTCCTCCTCCGCACCGTCACAGCAGAAAGTTAAAATACCGCGAAAGCGGTAGCTTTCCAGTGTCAGCCCGGTCTCCTCGTAAACCTCACGCAAAAGACATTCTTCCGGGGTCTCGCCCGGCTCAAACTTGCCGCCGACCCCGATCCATTTGTCTTTATTGATATCCTTATCCTTGGCCGTCCGATGCAGCATCAGGTATTTTCCGTCCTTTTCCAGATAGCAAAGCGTGGTTTGCAGCATATCGATTCCTCCCGAATTGATCTATGGCTCCAGGTTCCGATCGCGAAACGCGGTCTTGCGCCTTTTTATTGCCGTTTTGGCATCCGCCTTTACAGCCGATCGGCCAGGGTCGGCCGGCTCCTTTTCATCCAGACGGTGCTAAATATCAGGCAAACCGCCGTCACCAGGGCAAACGCAGCAATACGCCGTCCGTCCGGCAGCGCGCCGTGCAAAAGCGCGGCACGGTAACCGTCTGCCAAAATTGCGACCGGGTTATAGTCGCAAAAGAGCCGCAAACCGCCGCGGAGAGCGGACGCGTCCCAAAAAATCGGCGTGACCCAAAACCCCAGTGACAGTGCGGCCTGCAAGCCATAGCCCGCATCGCGGACATAGCTGCAAAGCAGCGCGAAAATCCGCCCAAGACCCAGTATCAGCAAAAATCCGCCGATCAGCCAGAAAAATGTCCAAAGCTGACCGAGCCGCGGCGCGATCCCGGATACGCAGATTGCAAGATAGGCCGCAGTCAGCAACACACCATGCACCGCCATTGCGGCACAAACCCGAACCAACGGCAGCTTTTCTGCCGGGAAGCGGATCTTGCACACCAAATGGCGATAGTCAAAAAAGCAGCCTGCCGCACCGATCAGTCCGTCCGAGAAAAAGAACCACGGCAAAATCCCGGCAATCAGCCAAAGGATGTACGGCTCGCCCTGCACCGATGGCGCGGCAAACGCAACCGTATAGACGAACCAATAAACCAGCACGGTCATCAGCGGTGATACAAACGCCCAAAGCGCGCCCAGGCCGGTACCGGCATAGCGGGCGCGCAGATCATGGGCAGTCAGGGCGATCAGCAGCCGACCCTTCATGCGTTTTCCATTATTTTTTTCAGGTATGCCACAAACTCATCGTGCAGATCGTCACGGCGCAGTGCAAACTCTACGGTTGCCTCCAAAAAGCCCATCCGATCACCCACATCGTAGCGGCGCCCCTCAAAGTTATATGCATACATGCCCTGTTCTGCCGCCAGGGTCTTTAATGCGTCGGTCAGCTGAATCTCGCCGCCGGCGCCCGGCTTGGTGTGTTCCAGATGCCGGAACACCTCCGGCGTAATCACATAACGGCCAAGGACTGCAACGTTGCTTGGCGCCTCTTCCTTCGGCGGTTTTTCGACCATGCCGTTGACCTTATAAAGTCTTTCGCCGATCTGTTCGCCATCCACGCAGCCGTACTTATGAATCTCGTCCATATCGACTGTCTGCACGCCGAGCACGGATTTTCCGCAGGTCTCGTAGACATCGATCAGCTGCTTGATACAGGGCTTGTCCGCATTATATACCACATCGTCACCCAGCAAAACCGCAAACGGTTCATCGCCGACAAAGCTTTTGGCACAGTGAATCGCATGGCCGAGCCCCAGCGCCTCTTTCTGGCGAATCGAAACCAGGTTGGCAAGCTCTGCAATACGGCGCACCTCTTTTGCCATGGCCGATTTGCCGTTGGCCTCCAGGGTAAACTCCAACTCGCGGGAGCGGTCAAAATGATCCTCTACCGCCTTTTTATACGGGCTGGTAATCACGCAGATATCCTCAATCCCGGCAGCGACTGCCTCCTCGACAATATACTGAATGGTCGGCGTATCCACGATGGGCAGCATCTCTTTCGGCATGGCCTTGGTCGCCGGCAAAAAACGAGTGCCCCAGCCGGCCGCCGGAATAATGGCTTTTTTTACTTGTTTCATATCAATTCTCCTTTTCTGTAACCCTCCAGTCGGGAAGTCCCGTTTGGATGGCGTGCATGATTTTGGTTTTAAAGAAATGATCGTCCTTTGTTTTTTCCATAATAAATTCTTTCATATCCTGGCGCTTGGATTTGCCGTCCATCGGACAGGGATTGAACACAATCGGCAATTCCATCCGTCTGGCATAGCTTTTAATATCCCCCTCCGGCACATAAACAAGCGGCCGAATCACGTGGATATCCCGGCGCGACAGGTAGGTCACCGGCGAAAAGCAGTTCAGTCTGCCCTCATAAAACAGAGACAAAAAGAATGTCTCCAGCACGTCCTCATTATGATGCCCAAGCGCCACCTTGTTGCAGCCAAGCTCCACGGCAAGGTCGTTCAGGCCGCCGCGGCGCAGCTTGGCGCAGAGTGAACAAGGATTTTTCTCTTTACGGATATCAAAGATGACCTCCGCAATATCGGTCTTTTTGACAACATATTCGACCCCCAGCTGCTCACTGAGCACACGCACGGCGGCAAAGCTTGTCCCCTCGTAGCCCATATCCAGTGAAAGGCCGATGATCTCAAATCGCTTGGGGTAAAACCGCCGCAGGGCGGCAAGGGCGCACAGCAGCGTCAGGCTGTCCTTGCCGCCGGATATGCCGACGGCGATACGGTCGCCGTCCGCAATCATCTGATAGTCGCCCACCGCACGGCGAACCCGACTTAAAATCTTTTTCATGGTTTAACTTCCTTATTCTTCGGTCTCGCCCGGATCGTTCCTGGTCTCTTCTGCATCGGAAATCTCCGCTGCCGCAGTGCCGTCCTCATTTTCCGGTGCGTCCTCATTCTCCGGCTCCTTTTCGACGCAGGCAACCGTAACAATATTCACGTCATCGGCCAGCCGCATCAGGCGCACGCCCTTGGTGACACGGCCGTAGGTGCTGATGTCCTCGGTGTCCATACGGATAATGACGCCCTCGGAGGTAATCAAAATGACATCGTCCTTCGGCGTTACCACTTGCAGTCCTGCGACCGCACCTGTCGCCTCGCTGATGCGATAAGAGGTCGTTCCCTTACCGCCGCGGCTCTGGCATTTGTACTCGGAAAGCTCGGTCTTTTTGCCGTAACCCTTTTCGCTGACAACTAACAGCTTGCCGTCCTCGGCATCTACGCTCATGCCGATTACATAATCGCCGTCCTCCAGCGAGATACCGCGCACACCGCGCGAAACACGACCCATGTTCCGCACATCGCTCTCATGGAAGCGAATCATCTTTCCGCCATGGCTGCCGATAAACAGATCCTTGCAGCCATCGGTCATAACCACCCGGATCAGCTCGTCCTCATCGTCTAAGCGAATGGCAATTTTACCTGCCTTGGGCGCGTTTTGATATTCCATCAAATCGGTCTTTTTAATGACACCGGCACGGGTACACATCACCAGATACTTGCCCTCTTCGTATTCCCGAACCGGGATCACGGCCGAGATGCTCTCCTCCGGCTCCAATGCCAGCAGATTGACAATCGGCGTCCCTTTGGCGGTACGGCCGCCCTCCGGGATTTCATAGGCCTTGATGCGGTACATCCGACCCTTATTGGTAAAGAAGAGAATATGCGCATGGGTGGAGGACACAAACATGCTGGACACAAAGTCCTCCTCCTTGGTTTGCAGGCCGATAATGCCGCGGCCGCCGCGTTTTTGGCTGCGGTAGGTGTCCACCGACAGACGTTTGATATAACCCTGATGGGTCAGCGTAATCACGTTTTCCTCTTCTTCGATCAGATCCTCAATATCGATATCGTCCGCAGCCGGCTCAATCGAGGTACGTCTCGCGTCACCGAACTTATCGCGGATTGCGCCGATTTCCTCTTTTAAGATATCCAGCACCATCTGCTCACTGCCCAAAATTTCGGTCAGATGTGCAATCAGCGCCTTGATGTCACGGTATTCGTTTTCTACCTTTTCACGCTCTAACCCGGACAGCCGCGCCAGGCGCATATCCAAAATCGCCTGTGCCTGGATATCGGTAAAACCAAACCGCTCCATCAGCTTTTCCTTGGCGTCGTTATAGCTGCTGCGGATGATGTTGATAACCTCATCAATATGATCGAGCGCAATCGTCAGACCCTCTAAGATATGTGCTCTTGCCTCCGCTTTCTTTTTATCAAAGCGGGTACGCCGCACAATGACCTCCTTCTGGAAGTCTACGTAGTTTTCCAGCACCTGTTTGAGGTTTAACACCTTCGGGTCGGTCTGATTAACCAGCGCCAGCATAATCACGCTGAAGGTATCCTCCAGCTGGGTATATTTATACAGCTGATTTAACACGATGGTCGCATTGACGTCACGCTTTAATTCAATGATAATCCGCATACCGTCACGGTCGGATTCGTCACGCAGGTCAGAGATTCCCTCCACCCGTTTATCGTGCACCAGCTCTGCAATCTTTTCAATCAGCCTTGCCTTGTTGACGGCATAAGGAATCTCGGTCACGACAATACGCTGCCGATTCTCTTTCCAGTCCTCAATCTCCGCCTTGGCGCGTACGCGCAGCTTGCCGCGGCCGGTGTGATAGGCGGCACGGATGCCGCTGACGCCCATGATCTGCGCGCCGGTCGGGAAGTCCGGGCCGGGGATATGCTCCATCAATTCGTCAATCGTAATTTCCGGGTTATCGATCAGAGCAATGATGCCGTCAATGACCTCACCCAGGTTATGCGGCGGAATGTTGGTAGCCATGCCGACTGCAATACCGTTGGAGCCGTTTACCAAAAGATGCGGAAACCGGGACGGCAGTACCACCGGCTCTTTTCGGCTCTCGTCAAAGTTTGGCATAAAGTCTACGGTATCTTTTTCAATATCGGTCAGCATATGCATGGACAGCTTGGACATCTTTGCCTCGGTATAACGGTAGGCAGCCGCGCCGTCACCGTCAATCGAACCAAAGTTACCGTGACCGTCCACAGTCGGATAACGCATCGAGAAATCCTGCGCCATACGAACCAGTGCGTCATAGACAGACGCGTCGCCGTGCGGATGGTATCGACCCAGCACATTACCGACGGTCGCCGCACACTTTTTATACGCCTTGTCCGGCGTGATGCCGTCCTCGTACATTGCGTACAAAATGCGGCGGTGTACCGGCTTTAAACCATCCCGAACATCCGGCAATGCACGGCCGACAATGACCGACATTGCATAGTCGATGTAGGACTTTTTCATCTCGCTGTTGATTTCCACCGGGATGACTTGCAGTTTTGAAGTATCAAATAATTCTTCTGCCATGTTTACAACTTCCTATTCTTTTATTTTATCGGTTTCACAAAAAAACACTTTACCTTTAAAATTCGACATCGCAGTACGATTTCCTCTTTTTAGCTAAAATTTTTGGGGTATTTTTTTGTTTTTGCTTCCTTTTTTCCTTTCGGGTTGTACCATAAAAAGAGGACGGCTTTTCTCCGTCCTCTTATGTTACAGATCCATAAAAACCGATTAGTGTATAATCACACTCTCCGTATCCTTATCAAACAGATGAATCTTGTTGGCATCCAGCGCAACCTTAACGTGCTCTCCGTGCTTGGTGGTGGTACGCGGATTTACTCTCGCGGTCATATCCACGCCGCAAGCCTGGAAGTACAAATAGGTCTCTGCACCCATCATCTCGGTCAAGGTGATATCTACCTCAAAGGTGCACTCCGGCGCTGCGGAGATGAATGCTTCATCATCATAGATATCCTCAGGACGAATGCCCATCAGAACTTCCTTGCCGTTATATGCCTGCACCTCTGCCTTTTTGCCCTTGCCGTCCGGCAGCTTAATGGAAACATCGCCGTTGGTCAGATAAGTACCGTCTTCCTTGCAGTTTACGGTCATGCTGATGAAGTTCATCTGCGGCGATCCGATAAATCCTGCAACGAATACGTTGGTCGGGTACAGATACAGATTGGTCGGGGTATCTACCTGCTGAATGACACCGTCTTTCATAACGACGATTCTGGAACCCATGGTCATAGCCTCGGTCTGGTCGTGCGTTACATAGATAAAGGTGGTCTGTAAGTTTTTATGCAGCTTACCGATCTCGGTTCTCATCTGTACACGCAGCTTTGCATCCAGGTTGGAGAGCGGCTCATCCATCAGGAACACCTTCGGCTCACGCACGATGGCACGGCCGAGTGCAACACGCTGTCTCTGACCGCCGGAAAGCGCCTTCGGCTTTCTGTCAAGCAGGCCTTCAATACCCAGGATCTGTGCAGCCTCGTTTACCTTTCTCTTAATTTCGTCCTTGGGAACCTTTCTCAATTTCAAACCGAACGCCATATTCTCAAACACGGTCATGTGCGGATACAGCGCGTAGTTCTGGAACACCATAGCGATATCTCTGTCTCTCGGAACGACGTCATTCATCAACTGGTCACCGATGTAAAGTTCACCTTCAGAAATCTCCTCAAGACCGGCGATCATACGCAGGGTTGTGGATTTACCGCAGCCGGAGGGGCCGACGAAAATGATAAATTCCTTATCCTCGATCTCCAGATTAAAATCTTTTACAGCGGTAAAGCCGCCGGCATAGGTCTTGGTGATATTTCTAAGACTCAAACTCGCCATAATTAAACCTCCTAAAAAAATCCTTAAAAATATGTTTCGTCATTTATGCATCCATTGTAGCATAAAACATTTAAAAATGTTAGAGCCTATTTACACAAATTTAATTTTTTCTTTTTAGTGAAATTGTCTAAACGGCCGTTTTTTCAAAGTCTTACGGGCAATCTGCCCAAAGTTCCACCGCTTTCTCTTGTGCATGTTGCCGGGTGCCTTGTGCGATAGTTCCAAATCACGGCCGGCTTTCCCTATGATATTTGGCACGGAGTTTTCCGTCGGTTTTACTTGCAATTTAAAAAAAAAGGGAGTATAATGAGACAATGCAGAAAAAATGGGTGTTTTGACCCGAAAAGGAGAGTGATCTACATGATACGAGCCGGCGTATTGGGCGGCACAGGTTACGCAGGGATTGAGGTTGTCCGCATTTTACTCCGTCACCCTGAAGTAACGCTCACACGTATCGTTTCCAAAACCTATGCAGGGACGGCGATCAGCGCGGTCTATCCCTCTTTGATGGGGATTTGCGATCTGGTCTGCGCACCGCTTGACATTGATGACATCGCCGCAAACTGCGATGTCGTGTTCACGGCGCTGCCGCACGGTGCCTCGAAGGAGGTCATTCCTTCCTTATATGAAAAGGGTCTTAAGGTCATCGACCTGTCCGGCGACTTCCGTTACCGGGACGTCTCTGTTTACGAGACATGGTATCAGCAGCCCCACAGCGCGCCGGAGCTTTTGGCGCAGTCGGTCTACGGCCTGTGCGAGCTGCACCGGGACGAAATCCGTACCGCACGGCTGATCGGCAATCCCGGCTGCTACACCACCTGCTCGATCATGGGACTTGCGCCGCTGGTTAAGGCGGGCGCGGTCGATAACAAGAGCCTGATTATTGACGCAAAATCCGGGGTGACCGGGGCAGGACGCGGCCTCAATCTTCCCAATCTGTTTTGCGAATGTACCGAGACCATGAAAGCCTATAAGGTAGCGACCCACCGCCACACCTCGGAAATTGAACAGGAGTTGTCTCTGCTTGCCGGCGAGGAGATTGTGCTTTCCTTTACGCCGCACCTTGTACCGATGAAGCGCGGCATCTTTGCAACCTGTTATGCAAATTTAACCGGCAGTGCAACCGAGGACGAACTGCTTTCCCTCTACCGTGATTTTTATAAGGACGAGCCGTTTGTCCGCATTTATGAAAAGGGCAGTCTGCCGGAGGTTAAGCACGTTACCGGGTCGAATTATATCGGCATCGGCCTTAAGGTTGACCCGCGGCTTCACCGCGTGATTGTGATTTCCTGTATTGACAACCTGATGAAGGGTGCGGCCGGGCAGGCAGTACAAAACATGAACCTGATGTTCCATCTGCCGGAAACCACCGCGCTGACTGATCCGGGTATGTATTTATAAGGAAAAAAGAGAAACTTTGATTACGATTGATTTGATTGATTTGTGCCTATGGCGGCAGAATGGAGATTTTTATGGAGCAAAGAATTGAACGGCTGATTCACAAGGCCGGCGTCCTGGTTGAGGCGCTGCCTTATATCCAAAAATTTTACGGAAAAACGGTTGTCATCAAGTACGGCGGCAACGCCATGATTAACGAGGATTTAAAGAATCGGGTGATGGAGGATATCACACTTTTAAAATACATCGGCATCAATCCGATCGTTGTCCACGGCGGCGGCCCGGACATCTCCGCCGCACTGACCCGATTCGGGATTCAGAGCGAGTTCATCAACGGTCTGCGTGTGACGGACGATAAAACCATGCGTGTCGCGCAGATGGTACTGATCGGAAAAACCAATAAAGAAATCGTCTCGCTGCTCGGCGTCAAGGGCGGAAAGGGCATCGGTATTTCCGGCATTGACGGCGGACTGATTCGCTGCCAAAAATACTATACCGAGGTGGACGGAAAAAAGACGGACATCGGCTATGTCGGTGACATCATTCATATTGATGACAAGATTCTGTCCGACCTGACCCGTCACGATTACATCCCGGTGGTTGCGCCGATCGGTGTTGACGAGGAGGGCAACAGCTACAACGTCAATGCAGACACGGTCGCCGGCGCCATTGCCGAGGCATTGATGGCAGAAAAGCTGATTCTTTTAACCGATATCGAAGGCATCAAGGAATCGGCCGACAGTGAGGAGATTTTGCCGGTACTCTCTCATCAAGAGATTGATGCCATGATCGCGGACGGAAAAATCGTGGGCGGCATGATTCCGAAGGTCAAGGGCTGCATCCAGGCCATTGAGGCCGGCGTCAATAAAGTCCACATCATTGACGGACGTGTACCGCACTGCCTGCTTTTGGAGATTTTTACCGATCACGGTATCGGCACCATGATTACCAAATAGAATATAACGCAAAAAGGGCTTCGTCGCAAAATGCGATGAAGCCTTTTTTCTGTTCTGCGCCGTTTTTTGTGCCGGCGCAGTGCCGCTATTTTTTAATCAGTCCAAAGCCGGCGTAAAAGGTCTCTCCCTGTATCGCAAGCTCCTTGACTTTTTGCGCAAATTCTGTTTTCGCCGCGGCCTCGTTCACGTTTTCACGATTGATATTTACGCCGAGCGTGAACATTAAGATCGAATCCGATTCCACCCTCTTTGGGATCTCAAACAGTCTTTGAAACCGCATAATATTACTGTCCTTATCCAGGTACTGTCCAAGCCCCTCATCTAAGAGCCACGAACCGCACGCCTTCCTCTCTTAAAATTTCTGCCTCGCGATAGATTGCGTCGGCCGTGATGTTTGAAGTAAAATCCTCTGTGTCAAAAGAAAAAATGATATCTGTCATATGCTTCACCCTTCCCTTCTCCTTGTCCGGTACAAAGCGGCACAAAAGCGCCTTTGATACCGCTTTGCCGCATTTATCCTGTTATTTTACCAAACACCGCACAAAGATACAAGGCAGAAAACTTACGATTTGTTCGAAATCTTACGGAGTATGAAGAAACTACGGCTGCTGATTCGTCCATGTAAAGATGGTTCCCTCACCGCGCTTTAACCTTTTGATATAGTCATCCTCGCAGCCGAGCGGCGTTTCAAATTCCATGCCGGCAAGGTGCACCTGTTTTTCTCCGATATGATTGTCCGACCCGGCCGTTTGGATAAACGCATAGGTCTTTGCATAGAGCATTGCCATTGTATTTTCCCGTTCTGTCCGATTGGCGTTGATGACCTCAACCCCGTCCACGCAGTCCGGATAAAGACGGATATGGTCGATATACGACGCCTCCCGAAACGGATGCGCCTGCACCACAAAGCCTCCGTTTTCTCTGAAAAACCGCAGCTGCGACCGCTTGTCCATATCCATAATCTGCGGATGCTTTAAATACCACGCCTTGTCCAGGCCGTAAACCAAAAAGTCCGTCCCCTCATAGGAGCACTCCACGCCAAAAAACACCTTGATGCCGATTTTTTGGCCGATGGCAGCGGCCTCCTCATAATCCGAGACGTAAAACGCAATTTTTTCTGCGTACGGCAGCTCCGCATCAAGATTGATGTTGCCGTCCAGAAAATGGTTGGTGATAAAGATTCCGTCATAGCCTGCCTCTTTATAAAAGGTCACAGTCTCAAGAACGGTTGCGGCAGCACAGCGGCTCACCGGCGCCGTATGAAGATGGGTTTCATAGCGATACATTACATCGTCCTCCTTTTTTCATTATTGTACCCAAACCGCCGCCACAAATCAAGGGGTTTCACGAAAGAGAGCAGAGGAAATTCTCTGCTCTCTTTTCTCACATTTCGTCCGTATCGGCACAGGTAAAGCGCCAGCACCCCGAACCGCGGCGGTGCACGGCGCCGCCCGGCAGCCAAATTTCCGCCGTGGTATTGCATGGAACGGTCACCGTCAGCGAAAACGTTCCGTTTTCCGTCCGCCACGCGCTTTTTACCACACCATAGACCGTATCGATGGCCGCTTTGGCATACGAAATCCGCCGATCCGTCATCGGCCGAATCCGAATCTTCCGATAGCCCGGCTCCATCGGCATAATCCCGCCGATTTTTTGATAGAAAAAGCTTGCCACCGCCCCGTAGGCGTAGTGGTTCAACGAGTTCATGCTCTCGCTCCAGAACGTCCCGTCCGGCCGGATTCCGTCCCAGTGCTCCCAGATGGTGGTAGCCCCCATTTTGACTGCGTAGAGCCAGGAGGGATATTCCTCCTGCAAAATCAGGTCAAACGCCTTTTGGGGATAGCCGTTTTCGCTGAGCGCGTCACAGAGATACGGCGTTCCCAAAAAGCCCGTGGTCAGCTTGTCTCCGTTTGCACACACCAGATCATACAGCGCCCGTGCCGTCTGCTTTTGATCCTCGCATAGCCCAAACTGCAAGGCAATCGCATGGGCGGTCTGGGTCTGATCCAAAAGGCGGCCGTCCTGCGATACATAGGTTTTACGAATATTTTCAACAATGTTTTGATACAGATCCCGATAATGCTTGGCGTCCTCCCGCTTTTCCAGAGCAGCAGCCGCCTTAGAGAGCAGTCTTGCCGATCCGGCATAAAATGCGGAGGCGAGATAGGCTTTATCGGTGCCGCCGTCTAACACATCGCTCGGCGTATCGAGCGCCAGCCAGTCGCCGTACTGAAAGCCCGTGTCCCAGAGATACGGATTTTCACCCTGCGCCCGGATATATTCCACCCACGCTTTCATGGACGGGTACTGCCGCGCAAGCATACGCCGATCCGCATAGGCAAAATACACCTCCCACGGGCAAATCACGGCCGCATCGCCCCAGCCTGCGGAGGTTTCTACCATGCCCATCGAGGGGACAATGTTCGGGCAGCCGCCGTCCTCTGCCTGATCGGCCGCCAGATCCCCCAGCCACTTTTCAAAAAACCGTGCCGACATCATGTTCTGCACCGCCGTTTTACAAAACACCTGCGCGTCCCCGGTCCAGCCCATTCTCTCGTCCCGCTGCGGACAGTCGGTGGGAATATCCACAAAATTACCGCGCTGACCCCAAATCACATTCTCATACAGCCGATTCAATAAATCGGACGAGGACTGAAAATGACCGATCCGCTCCATATCCGTGGAGATGACATGTGCCTCAAAGTCCGAGAGCGCCGCCGCGGTGGGATAGGCGTCAAGCCGCACATACCGAAACCCCTGAAAGGTCATTTTCGCATGATAGGATTCCTCTCCTTCGCCGCGCAGAATATAGGTGATTTTCTGCCGAGCGCTCCGCAGGTTATCGGTATAGAAGTTCCCGTCCCGATCCAGCGCCTCGGCGTGGCTGAGCTCCACCCGGCTCCCGCGGCTGCCCGATACCCGAAAGTTCACCCAGCCGACCAGATTCTGTCCAAAGTCAAGCACCGTCTCGCCCTTTGGCGTGTGAATCAGCGCCTTGGGCGGCAGTTTTTGGATGACCCGAACCGGCTCGCAGATCTGTCCGATCAGGTTTTCATAGCCGTACTCCCGTACGCAAAGCGGTACGCTGTCGCAGGACACAAAGCCGTTATCATAGACCTCACCGTCATACATATCGCAAAACCGCAATTTTGATTCCCGGCACTGCCAGGTCTCATCGGTTGCAACCGTGACATCGCCGTCATCGCCGCGCATCATCAGCTGCGCCAGCACCGCGTTCTTTTGGCGGTACGGCTCCCAACCGTGCAGGGATTCGATCCTCCCGTTGCACCAGCCCTTTGCTACAAAAATCTGTACGGTATTCTCTCCGGGCACAAGATACGGTTCGACCTCATAGGTCTGGTATTGCAGCCGCTTTTTGTAGCTGGTAAACCCCGGCGCAAGATAACTGTCCGAGACGCGCCGTCCGTTGAGATACACCTCATAGACACCGTAAGCGGTCGCGTAAAGCCTTGCCTGTTTTGGCATATCCTTTACAAAAAAGCGTTTTTCAATCACCGGGACAGCATCGCCCTCGGCCGCAGGCTCCAGCCATTGTGCCTGCCAAAGCTCTTTGTGACCCAAAAAGCCGGTCTCAAAAAAGCCCTCTGCCCAGTCGGATTCCTCCCGGTGATTGTCCCAGACCTTGACCTTAACCGCATACCGCGTCCTTGGCAGCAGCGGCTTTCCTGCATATTCTATGTAGGGTGCGGCCGCGCTTTCAATCCGTCCCGTGTCCCACATTCCCTCTACAACAATTTGGTATGCGGTCTGCTGCACATCGGTCTGATCCGATTGGAGCTTCCAGGAAAACCGCGGTATTTTTTCATCCAATCCCACCGGGTTTTTTAAATATTCTGTCCTTAGTGCGCTGCACGATAACATCTGTCACCTCTCCTTTTTGAATCAAAGGCAGGGCAGCCTCACTTTGCAAGCCGCCCTGCCTTTTTATTTTTTCATTTCCGCAAAAGTTTTTCAGCGTTGATACTTTAAAACCTTATCACTCACCGGCGTTGGGTTGTCCGGCGCGGTAATCACAAAGGCCTCGGCATGCTGCGCCGCCGTGATCGGCACATCTGAAACCGAGAGCGCCGTCTCGCCGCCTATATCTGCCGTAACCGTGCCTACCTTGGTGAAAACCAAACGTTCGCCCTCCCAGACGTTTACCACGCCATAGCAGGTCTGCGCCGCCCCGGTACGGTTCTTGACCGTAGCCCGAAACGCCAGCTTGCCGCCCTGCTCTGAAAACGCCATTTCAGACAGGTCAAACGCCTTGCTCTTGGTGACAAACTGCGCCGAAACCGGTGCCTCGATCGGATTACCTGCCAGGTTTTGCAGCGCACCGCTCAGCCAAACCGTATACGTCTGATCGGATAAGAGGTGATATTTGGGCTTGATCTTTAGCACATTGCCGCCATCTAACGTTACCCCGCGAAGCGGCACTGTCTCGCCGTCTATCATCAGCCGCACCGTCTCGGCCGAAACCTGCTCCTCTTGCACACCAGCCGTAAGAACCACGTTCACGGTCTCGGCATCATAGGGGATCTCGGTGTCGGTCAGCGAATCATTATAAGAAATCCGCGCAACACCGGGATAGTCCACCACGCCGTAGAAGGCTAAGTTGTCAACGCAATAGTAGCTCCCTTTCTGCCAGTTAAAGATACGCATCGAGTTAAAGCCGCTGATGACGTTTCGCATTGCAAAACGGTCAGCCAGCTTTTGTCCGTCCAGCCACAGGCTGTACGTGTTCGTCTGATAATCAAACTCGTATTTTACGTGATACCAGGTCAGCGGCTGAATCGGCGCCAGGTTTTGGGATTTGTCACCATTATATAAAATGATGTTTCCGCCCTCAATATAAAAGCCTTCGCCGTCCGGCTTGGCGTCTCCGACCATGTTGGTGGACAGACCGAAGTTCGGTCCCATATAGAAGTCCGCCTCCAGCACGTACCGCGTTACATCGAGCGTGTTCTTCAGAATGAGATAGGGAGAGGTATCGCCGCTTCTCTCCACCCGAACGCTCTGGCCGTGGGCATCGTTCACGGTTACAAGATCGATCTTGCCGTCTCTGTCCCGGTACGGTTCCAGCCCCTTGGGATATCCGCCCTCAAAATCACTGTCGATCATGGTGATCCGATCCTGCCTTGGCAGAATTTCAATCGCAAGCTCCGCGTCCGATGTATAGCCGTCTTTGCTATACGCCCTTGCGGTAAGGGTCACAGATCCCTGTGCGGCGCCGCTGAGGTCAAAGCGGTAGGGTTCCTCCGCTGCCGTGTCCCAAAGCATGCCGTTTTTATAAAGCTCCACCCGATCCACGCCGGCCGGCGCAGCAGCCGAAACCGCAACCTGTTTCAATTCCGACGGTGCGTAGGCGCCGCCGTCTTGCAGGTTTAAAAACCGAACCACGGGGCGCGGACTTTCCCGAACGGTAACCGTCACGGCATCGGTTTGCACCGAGCCGTTTCGGCTGTCCCACGCCACCGCATAAAACGCTGCCGTACCGGCTTGCTCTGCCGAATAGGAGAAGGTATAAGGCGCGCTCTCATCGCTGCCGAGTTTTTGACCGTCCTTATAAAAATCCACCTTTGTTACACCGATATCAGACGCCGCGTCCGCTGTGAGAGCGATTGTGTCGCCGACCTCATACTGTGCGCCGTTTTCCGGTGCGGTCAATGCTGCGCGGAGATTGGAGGGCTTTTCCTGATACTGTAACTTTACGTTGTCAATCAGGTAGTAACCGCCTGCCTTCCAGTTAAAAATCCGAAAGGTATAAAACTCCGGCTGGGCATTTTTGATCGGGGCGTTTTCTGCCACCGTGCTATCATTTACGTAAAGGTCGCAGGTGCCGGCGCTGATATCAAAGATGTACCGGATATGATACCACGCGTTACCCGTTACCGGATAAGACGCGCTCGTACCGGGCAGTCCGACTTTGCCGCTCTCGATGTTAAAGCCCTCGCCCTTGGTTGCGCCCTGTCCTACCAGGTTGCTGGACACACCAAAATTATCCCCGACATAAAAGTCGGCCTCCAGCGCATAGCGATCGGCGATCACGCCGCCGGCACGAAATTCCAGGTACGGCCCACCGCCGGATGCAGGAAGTTCCACCCTTACGTTTTGCGCCTGTTCATCCCAGGTAATGCTGCCGGCATTTTTCACCCGGCCGACCGCCTCCGGGATTCCGTCCGAAAAATCGGCGCTTAAAATGTCAATCCATGTTTCCTCTTCGGCGCTTAAGATATCATCCCATGCTTCCCCTTCGGCGTGGACGGAGCCGATGATACCGCACAACATTCCCAGCGCACATACCCCGGCCGCCAGCCGTTTGAAACCATGTCGTTTTCTTTCTGCCATTATATTCCACTTCCTCTCTGATGCCTTGATTGTTTGTCAGTTTGCGGTGAGATGAACCATGGTGCCGTCAAAGGGCGCCAGATTGGTCTTATCCTTCCAGACAAAGACCTTGATCGTGGATTTCCTTTGCGACCTCCTTGCCGACATAACGATAATGCCACGGCTCAAAAATCACTCCCGTTATTTTTTCTTTATTCTTCGGATATCTCAATATAAATCCGTATTTATATGCATTATTGTACAGCCACTGCCCCTCCTGTGTGTA
>URTH01000005.1 GCA_900550775.1 uncultured Eubacteriales bacterium
GGGGCCTGCCCCGGCCTCGTCCACGCCGCAGACGATTTCCGCCCCCTCCGCCCAGGCAGCGCGTTCGTATTCCCAAAGATTCATGATCTCTTCCTTTCCGGCGGCAGCAGAGTGTAAACGTTCACTGCACTTCAAATTCCGCCGCCAGCGCCTTGGCCGGGCCTCCCAGACGGGTGCAGCCCGGCAGAACTATGCGGTACCGCCCCGGCTTCAGCGGGGATGGATAATCCCGCCCCACCGGGCAGGAAAGCGTAATCTCTCCGCCGCCCGGCAGAATATCAAATAAGACGTAGTTTCTCTCCTTGGCCCCAAGCTGCGCGGACTGTTCCCGGTATACCGGGTATGCAGCCGCGTTTTCGCCCTGGGTCACCAAGACCTTGCGCCATTCATCCGGAACAACCGCGTTCACGGTCAGCGGCATTTTAAAATATGCCGTGTCCTCCGGGCGGAGCAGCATGGACGGATCATATGCGGCGCGGTAGGTGATTTTATCCGCCTCTGCCGTCACCTGCTGCATACGCAGATAATCGCGCTCTAACAGATACTGTACCATGGTTTCGTATCCGCCGCTGTACACCTCATCCAGATGCGATGCCACATAGGTAAAATACTGCTTTGCCTCTGCGGAATCATAAACATACGGATCCGTAAGCTTTGGCGTGCCGTCCACATCATCGCCCGTGACCTCATGCCACATTTCAACGATCCAGCGTCCCTTGGATCTGGCATCGTCAAACCGCCATTTCAGTCTGGCAAGATCGGTCTTATTATCGCCGCTGTTTACCGCATAAAAGGTCGTGGTATACAGTCCCTCCTTGCCAAGGTAAAGGGAATTTGACTGATTGGCACCGCTGCAGCGTACGGCGTAGTGGCTCTCATGCAGCTTTTGCATCACGGTGTCGTTACGCTGATTATTCGGAAGATACATGGTCAAAACGCTGCTGCCCGGAAACTTTTCGCGCAGCTCCGCCTGGCCGTTTGTCACTTCGTCATCCAGCACCGTATCCTCTAAATTTGTCAGAATCTTATGCGTCTTACCGTGGTTTCCGATATCCAAAACGCCGTCTGAAACATAGGGCGTAAGGCCGCTGACGTCCGCCGTGCTGCTGTTGAGCGCCAGCGAACCGCGAAGTCCCAGATTTTGAAAGGTGTTATAGTACCACTTTGCGGAGCTTACAAAGCCGTCGTCCGCAGTAAAGGTATACGCTGTGTTTTTTCCGTCCGGCAGCTTTTCGATGTGGTTTCTGGATTCATTGCGGATGTCCGTCAGATCCAGATCATAAACAGTTCCCGGTGTTTCCCGAACCATCGCAGCCGAAATATCGGACAGCGTGATACTGCCGCTCTCACCGCCGATGCGCGCGGTACAAAATGAGATATCCTGTCCGCTGCCAAGATTTGCAAGCTCCTTCTCACTGCACGGCGCCACCGCAAGGAGCGTATTTTCAACATACAGTTCACAGATTCCGCCGTCCGTTGTCTTTCGGAAAAGATAGGTAAGCGTATACGGCTTTCCGATTGAAAACGCCGGAACCTGTCCGCTGACCGCACAGGTACTGCGATGCGTACCGCCGATGCGCAGGGTAAAATATCCCTCGTTCTGCCCCTTGGTCGTCACAATCACAGAAAGCGGTAAATCCTCACTTCCCATGCGGAACAGGTCGCTCTCTGCATCGGCGGACTGCACGGTAAAGGAATGGGTAACCGTCAGCTTATCCGCAAGCCCTCTTGCGGCAATGCCGCTGACTGAAAAACCGTCGCTGCGCGCAGTCACCGCTGCGGTTTCACTGATGTGAACCTCAACCGTATAATTTTCCGTACTTCCGCTCTGATCGGTAATCGCAAGCGTGCGGTCGCCGCCGATCGGAAAGGCAGTTCCCGAAGAAACTGCCGCTCCGTCACAGGTTGCGGACGCACCGGACAGCGCGATGGTATAGCTTGTATCAAAGTGATGGTTCCCGATCGGCAGATAACCGTTTTCCTCACGGGGAACCGAAGCGTTCAAATCCTCTGCCATTGTCTTTGGCACATCAAAGGTAATCGTGTGCAGCTTTCGGTTTACCCTTCCGGGATAGGTCTTTCCGTAAACGGTCGCGGTTGCCGTAAAGGATGGTTTTTCCTCCATTGGGGTATAAACCCGACTGAGCGGAAAGAGATCCTCTGACATAAAAAACGCCTTTACGGTTTCATTTTCTCCCGTCAGGGGCAGCGCCTCGGTGCAAAGCTGCGAATCCCCGGTTGCCGGCGTCACAGCGACATTTTTTAATCGGTCGCCCTCATAAACTGCCAGATACAGCCGACACGGAATATCTAAGGTGTCCTGCCGATACGCCTTTGCCGCAATGCTATTTTCCGTTTTGATAAAGCTGATATCACCCGTCGGCATCTCTGCCGCCCATACGGATCCAAGTGCGGTCAGCATCACCGCAATCCATAGCAGCACACCAATTTTTATTTTGTTTCTCATTTGATTTCCTCCAACGTTTCTTGCATAGCCGCCGGCCGTATTCGTTTCGCCGAACCCGATATGCCCTGCGATTGAAAAATCACAATCTTTTTTCATCGTTGTCCTTGTAAGGCGTCTTACCGCTTTAAGTAACGGTCATACATATTCTGCTCAATTTCCAGATACCGCGCTACATTAAAGGTAGAGGTCAGGGTATTTACAAACTGATCGAAGTTGTCAAGCGATTCCTGGCCGGTGATGAATTTTAAGGACATTTCTTCCACGTAAGTGTAGATGTCCGTGCTCAGCGCGGAAAGTTCCTCGCTCTCATCCTGTGCGGCGGAAAGTCCCTCCGGAATCCGGGTTTTTCTTACGCCGTCTACGTTCTCTGCCCACATTTTAAAGCCGTCTACCTGCTGCGGGAATTCATAGTACTGCTCTAAGTATTCCGGCGCTTGTTTCAGTCCCGGCGCCTGTGCTGTTGCACGGCAGTTAAGGCCCAAAGCTTCGTTTATGCTGAGACCGTCCTTGTTATGCAGGATTTCATCGGTGTATACGGGCTTGCCGTCCACCATGTTATAGGACTTTCCCTCAATGCCGAAGTTGACCATATAATAGCCCTCGTCACCGTAAAAATAATCCGCCCACTCGGTTGCGGTAACCGGATCCTTACAGGTCTCGGTAATTGCCAGATAACGGCCGTTTACATCACCCTCAAAGATATAAAAATCATTCTTGTCGCCCTTGTTTTGCACCGGATACGGCGCGCAAACCAGGTTATAGGACGGATCCTCGGTCTGCATCTGCTTTAAATACCGTCCCATTGCACTGCCCAGGTATCCGATCACCGCGCCGGATTTGCCCTTGGTGATGTTTGCATCGACCACGGTTCCTTTATTGGTCGAAAAATCCTGATCCAAAAGGCCTTCCTGATACCACCGGTGCATCAGCGTCAGATAATCCTTATACTCTTTTTGCATCGGGCCGTATTTTACCGTGTTGCCGTCAAGATACATGTTCTTGCCGATACCAAACGCACCGTTAAACCCGTCTATCGTGCCGATAAAATAGTTTGAGGTTCCGGTCAGCGGCTGCGTCGCGCCCTTCTTTTCTTTAAAGGCCTTAAGCGCCGTTGTCCACTCATCGATGGTCTCCGGAACCGAAAGCCCCAGCTCATCCAGCCAGTCCTTGCGGATCATCGGACCGCCAAATGTCCGATAACTGCCGATGTTAAAGCAGGGGAAAGCAAAGTAATTACCCTCGTCCGTCTTGCTGCCCTTGTCATAGATTTTGGAAAGCGCGCTGCCGTCCGACACTGTCTTTTTAAAGTTGGGTGCATATTGGTCGATATAATCGTTTAATTTGATAATCACCCCGTCGTCAATCGCCTTTTGTACACCGCCCTGATAGTTGACCCAGTTGTACTCGATCATATCGGGCAGATCTCTGGATGCAATCATCAGATTAAACTGCTCTGCCTCCTGACCGAGCGCCGGATGAATAAATTCAATATGAATACCGCTGTCCTTTTCACGCTGCTGATACATCGCAACCTCGTTATAGTTCTGGATTCTGGTTGCGATATTCGCATTCATCGGCACCCAATAGGTAAAGGAAGTCGCCTTTTCCTCCGGCTGCTTGATATCGCTGCCGCCACTGCCGCAGCCGGTCAGTCCCAAAACTGCCGCCGCAATCATACCGGCCAGCGCCACTGTTACGAGTTTCTTTTTCATAGTAACCCTCCTTAAATTTTTTTGCTTTCTTTTTATAATCTTTTTATCCCTTGACTGCCCCGACCATAATTCCCTTTACAAAATACTTTTGGATAAAGGGATAAACAAACAAAATCGGAACCGTTGCAACCATGATGGTTGCATACTTAATGCTCTCACCGAGCATATACTGATCCCCGGCCGCTGCCGTTGCGCCCATGCCGCTGGTATCATTCATCAAAAGCACCTCGCGCAGGATCAGCTGCAGCGGATACTTCGACCGGTCTTGGATATAAAGCATCGCCTGGAACCAGGAGTTCCACTGTGCCACGCCGTAAAACAGTACCATAACCGCAATGATCGGCAAAGACAGCGGCAGAATAATCCGAAACAGTACCGTGATATCGTTGGCGCCGTCGATTTTTGCCGCCTCCTCTAAGCTATCGGGCAGCGACTCAAAGTTTGACTTCATGATAATCATATTATAGGTGCTGATCGCGGTCGGCAAAATCAACGCCCACAGCGTATTGCCGAGATGCAGCCACTTATACACCATCAGATAAGTGGGAATCATGCCGCCGGTAAAAAACATGGTAAACACCATCATATAAGCCATCACCTTGCGGATTGCAAACTGCTTGCGCGTAATCAGAAACGCTGCAATCGATGTCATCATCACGCTGATAGCGGTTCCGAAAACCACCACAATCAGCGTTGTCCGATACCCGGACAGGATATTGGGGTTTGAGAACACCGCCTGATAAGCGGCAAGACTAAACCCCTTCGGAAGCAGCATCATACCGCGGCTTCCCATCAGCTGACCGCTGTCCGAAATCGAACACATCGCCACATAATAGAGCGGATACAGGGTAACAAACACCAGCAGCAGCATAAACAAAACATTGAATATGTCAAAAACAATTTCTCCCGCACTTCTTTTTTGTACCATCGATATCCCTCCTTAAAACAACGATGTCTCGCTGAACTTTGCCGAAAGCCGGTTGGCCAGCAGCAGCATCAATACGTTAATCACCGACTGAAACAGTCCGACTGCCGCACTGTAACTGTACCGGCTGCCGCCGATACCAATACGGTATACATAGGATGAAATAACATCCGCTACATTATACGTTGACGGCGAATACAGTAAAATTATTTTTTCATAACCAACCGAGAGCACCTGACCCAGCCGCATAATCAGCATAATCATAATGGTTGGCAGAATACCGGGCAGCGTCACATGCCACAGCTGCTTAAAACGCCCGGCGCCGTCAATGGTTGCCGCCTCGTAAAGCTGCGCATCTACGCCGGTCAGCGCCGCCAGATAGATAATACTGTTCCATCCGAAGGACTGCCACACGTTGGTTCCGACAAAGATGGTCCGAAACCACTTAGGAGACGCCAGATAGTTCATGTTTTCGCCGCCCAGCATGGCAATCAGCCGGCTGATGACGCCGTCCGTGCTGAAAAAGTCAGTAATCATACCGCAGATGACCACCATCGAGATAAAGTGCGGCAGATAGGTCACGGTCTGCACGGTCTTTTTAAACCGGGTTCCGCGCAGCTCGTTGAGCAGCAGTGCAAAAATAATCGGAAGCGGAAAGCCGAACAGAATATCGGCAAAGCTGATAATAAAGGTATTCAGGAGCGTCCGGCTAAAATAAATGCTCTTAAAAAACTCCTGAAAATACTGAAAACCAACCCACTTGCTCTGAAAAATTCCCTGACCGATATTGTATTGCTTAAATGCAATCACCAGTCCGAACATCGGCCCATACAAAAAGAGTGCATAAAACACAATGACCGGAATGGCAAGTAAGTACAAATACCTGTTTTTGACCAGTTCCCTTTTGATTCGCATGGCCAAAGAAAGCTTCTTTTTTTCGTTTCCCCCTGCCGTCATGGCCGCAGAGGCTCCAGCGCCTTGCTTCTTCATTTCTTTTCCCTCATTCTTTCTGATATCTAATGCCGCACACGGACGGCACACCCTGTCATAGCACCGTCACAAATGAACCCTGTGAAAGGTCAAATAGTTGTTATTATGAAAACTGTCCGCACCGTGATAGGCGGTACGGGACGCGATGCAAACCGCGTCTCCCTCCAAAAGAACGGAGGGGTATTGAAATCCGACGCTTTGCGCATCACATTCATGCTTATCAATCACATCAAGCGCCCGTTTCCAATCCTTTAAATCCTTTGACGTATAGACCGAAAGCACATTGCGCATGGGCGGCGGATTGCCCACCGCCACATAGGTTTGATCCTCTCTTTGCAAAATCTCAAACTTGGTATGTGCCATCGGAAACGGAACGGTTCCCTGAAAATCCACACGTTTTCCGTCTGCCGAGACTTTAAGAACCGCCGCCTCGCCCTCTTTATAACGCAGAATATCAAGGATATCGCCGTTTGGGGCGCACACCAGGTTTCCCTCAATCGCATCGATATTGGGATCGTTCCACAAATCAGAAACCGTCCAGCTTTCCGGCTGCATGAGATCCGCATCCTCATCAATCGACAAAACCGCGGCAGCAAAGCCGCCTTTTCCCCATGCGCCGTACTCCAGCGAGGTATAGATTCTTCCGTTTGCGTGCAGCAGCGTACAGGGCGCCCGGTGCCAGCCACGGCCGGTGCAGCCTGCGCCGCGAAGCAGCGCCCTTGGCTCTGTCCAGGTTTCGCCGCCGTCCGTGCTTTTGCCGATCAAAACGTCACCGTATTCGGTAGACATGCCAAGCATGTACAAATCGCCCCGGTGACAAAAGAGCTTACCCCAAAAGCAGGGCATACAATCGGTCAGGTAGTGCCAGGTCTTTCCCTCATCAAAGGAACGGAACAGCAACGTCAGATTCTGCGGCGCCATCGGCGCGTATAGGTCACAGGACATCAGCAGGGTTTGATTCTCCAGCCGTACCAGGGACGGACTGCATAAGAACCTGCCCGAAAAATTGTACTGTCCGTCCTCAGGGTGCAGGTAATTCACCACCGTCCACGGAACGTCCCCGGTCAAAAACCGCCTTGTATGGCTCCTTCTGCCGCACCGATCCGCGGCATAAATCTGATACTCACAATCTTTTTTCAGTCCCCGAAGAATGGTACTCGGCTCCTCCGCGCGGCAGCTTTGCCACGCGTCCTCCGTTTTATCATATTCTCTCCAGTAAAGTGTCACACCGTCTGCCGCACCGGACAGTGATACCGCCGCGCCGTCCGCACGCGGAATCAGGCGGCAAAGGTACGGTGCGTCCGCCCTATCTTCCGCATCCGGCGGAAGATAGGGTCTGTAATTCCATGATGCATATCCTCTCATAACTTGATCCTCTCTTAGGCATAAGCGAAAATCCATCCCCAAAAAACGGGGTTTCGATTGCTCTCTTTCGGCTAACCGCAGATTACAGCGGCAAAATCGTAATGTCATCGTAGTCTACCGTATGATTGCGTTTGCTGTCTCTGATTTCGATAAAGGCATTCGGCGATACCTCTGCCTCCATCTTCTCCGTACCCAACAATTCGCCGTCCAAATAATAGGTGACCGTTGCTGCATCATTGCCGTCCGTATCGGCGGTTACCTGATAAACAATCTTCATGGTATACCATTGATTTAATGCAATGGCGCCCTTCTTGGTTCCCTTTGTCTTTGCAGTGTACTGCAAGTCTATGGCATCCTTGTTCGTACTGTAAATGGGCTGCAATCCGTAATACTGATCGCCGGCGCCGCCCACATAAGAGTAGAAGGGGCAGTTCGTTGAAGTATCAAAAGATGCTCCGTCAAGCAAGCCATAGCGTACCCGGTACTGCGCTACAAACGACTTGGACAAATTCGGAATCGAAATCTGCACATAGGTGAATTGGCCGGAGGTTGACGTATTTTTTGTTTTCAAGATATTATTTTCGCCATCCTTTGCAACCAAAACGGCATCTGCCAGTCCGGCATTCGACGCGGATCTATACGAGCCGGCCTCCGAAGTCGGCAAAACAGCGCCTTCTGCATAGCTTTCAAAGTTATCGCTAAAGAAGGGCTTTGCCACAACTGGATAGTTATTCACCAGTCCGTCCGCCGAGGTCACGGTGATCTGACTTTCGCTGAGTGCAGCGGCTGCGCCGTCCGACACGCTGACCTGACCTAAGGTAAGCCCGGTTAAATCAGATGCATTGGCATAAACGGTACCGTCATGCATAAACCCGGCAACGGGGTTTCCCTCTGCATCCACAAAGGAGGCGCTGCTCAGCTCTGCCTTTTGCAGATAATAATCCCGAATGATAACATCGTCTAAGTATACGGTACAGGTTCTTGTCGCATTGTTGGGGCTTGTCATAAAACGCAGAGACGCCAAATCACCCACGTTATCCCCCGGTTTTCCGACTGCCACCAATTTTCCGTCAAAGTAATACTCTGCCGTATTTTCATCAACATAAGCAATGCTTGCCTCATGCCAGGTATTCAGGTCAAAAAACGCTCTTGTATAAATCGGGTTGCCGCCGTTTCTGCCCTCGCCGACAAAAACATATCCATCGCTTGCATCGCTTGCGTTTGCATAGCCAACGCTGGCGCCCGCCATCGACTCCCACGGTTCCGTACTCTTCCACAAACGCATACCGCTGAAGAGAATATTGTCTCCCTCATTTGGCATATCATAGAGCACCTTATAGCTTACTACATAGGGATAGGATTTTTTAACATCCAGTCTTGCTACTGCTGCCTTTGTGGCAGAGTTATCCGTCAATTTGATGACATGGTTGCTGCTGTCCAGTTTATCCACGGCTTGTTCTACCGTACAGCCATCTTCTGCTGTACCGCCATTACTTTTCCAACCTTGCATTCCATCTTCAAAATCATATGCGGAAAACGCGTCCGTTTTCAGTACCGGATAGGTTACCGCCGTACCGTCCGGCGCGGTAAGTACAATAGCATTGCCGCTCCAGGCACAGGTATAACCGTCCGGCGCCTTCACGTTGCTGATCTGCGCACCCGTAACATCCTCTGTGGTGTTAACCAAAATCCGCCTGCCGATCTGATCGACTGCGGTGGTATAGCCGCCAAGCTTTATGCCGGACAGGCAATAGGTACCCCGGTTTACGATGCCGACGCCCTCGCCCTCCGGGGTCAGGTCGTTATTCCAGATATACACCTCTGCACTGCCGCCCTCCGGTACGGTGACCGGCCCTACGGCAAAGCTGCGCTCCGCCGGCGCTTTGACAGAAGCCGCACCGGCTGCCCAGAGGCTTGCGGACTGATAGCTGACATCCTTTAGCTCCGTCTTATTGCTGTTATATGCCGCTAAAATAATTTTAAAGCCCTGGTTCTGATCCAATGTCTCGGACGCAACGCGTACCTTTGCCGTAACTTCGCCGGCCGCAATTGCATCTTTCGCAACGGCCGCGCCGTTCTGGTAAAAGATGACCTTGCTCTGATCCTCAATGGTTGCAGCCGAGGCCGGGCACACCGGCAAAATCATTGCCAGTACGGTCAGGCATACCAAACCCATTCTTCTCAGTTTCTTCATGATACTTTCCTCCTTAAATTTTGCGGCGCTTTCGCACCGTGATTTATATAAATTTATTTTTTTCTGATTCATTGCGCCAGCGCCGTTATCTTCCGTCCATCCCGATATCATCAATATCCATGATGGCGGCACGCCGCGGCGAGGTGACGAGTGCAAACCGGCTGATTCCTGCCGTCTCCCTCTTTGTAGAGGCATTTTCTGCCCAGGTACACGCCGTTTGGCCTACGGTATATGTAATCTTCCACTGATCGCCCGTCTTTTGATAGGTGATGGAAAGCTCTGTCCACACGCCGATCGGAATCTCCATCAAGCTTTGGTATCGGTTTCCGTCCGACGCGTCACTGACCGCCTTCAGCATCACGGTATCGCCGCCGCTGTCTATAGCATGCACCTCAATGACCGAACGGCTCCCGTCCAAAAGCGCCAGGTAGGAATAACTCAGGTCGTTTTGCAGGTTTTGATAAGGGCCGGGGCGTTCAAACCGGATTTTGCAGCGAAACGTTCCGCTTGTGCTCTTTGCCAAAAAGTTTTGGCTGACGCTCTCACCGCCGGAAAGCGAGGTATCGGTTAGCCTTAAATATCGGTTTCCGTCCTCTCCGGCGATGGCTGCGCCAAACCCCGGCGCGCTCCAATGTTCACCGTACAGTGTCTCCATGCAGTCAGCGGATTCAAAATCCTCTGTATATCCGATGGTCTGTCCGATGCTTGTTTTGTCCTTCGTCTCCTTTTGCAAGAGTCCGTCCCAAAACGCACGGTAATGTATCTCATAGAGCGATGCATCCGGCTCGCGGCCAAACACATGATAAAGATCTTTTCGCGCAATCCACATCTGCCGGGTGCCGTCCATATCGCCCTCGCAAAGTCCCAATCCGGCCGGAATCCCGCCAAATGTTGTCTTTGCCATGTATGCCTCCGAGGACGCGCCGCCGTCTGCACGAAAGAAAGTTTGGATATAGTTTTGATACCGATGCACCATCGCCGCTTCCCGCCTCTCACAAAAGGCTTGCACCATTTCCGGCTCATATTTGCGAATAATCTGTATGACGCTGATGGGGTTTCGGACAAAGCATGCGGCTGTCGGCATATCCTCGGCATCAAGCGTCTCTGCCACCGAATCCAAAATTGCCTGCGGCCTTGGCGGACACATCGAAAACCGATGATAAATCATCGCAACTTTAAAGGCGCCGGAGCAGGCGTTAAAGCCGCTATCACCGCGCTTTCCCCAGTAGCCCGTCTCCTCGTCCTGTCTCTCTTTTAAAAAGGCAAGTAGGGCGTCGCGGTACGGCGCCGAATCCCCAAGCAGCAGCGCATAACTCATTGCCTCATAGGCACGGTCGCCGGCCTCCCAGGAGTTGGTGTCCCAGCTTTGGGCGCGGATATAATCCATAAATTGCTCCACCGTTGCAAGATAGGCCGGAAAGCTGCTTGGTGCATCTGCGTACAGCGCCGCATCCGGCACACTTGACTGCGGTGTATACTGCGGCTTTGCGCCGAGCAGTGCCAGCGCGTCCACGCATTGACCGTAGAGACGGATTTTATCCCTCTCGGTATAATCCTCCGCATGATAGCCCGTGTCATAGAAAAACCCGTCCGGGTTCTGCCGGGTCTGAAAAAAGGCAATCAGCCGTTCTTTCATCAATGCCGGCATGGCGGCGACCGCGCCGCTCTCCCCCTTTGTCATCATCTGGCACACAAAGGCGGTTGCCTCCAGCGAGGGGACATACCCCTCATACCGGGCGGCACTGACTGTGGTATAAAAACCGCCGCTTTCCGGGTCATAAACCTCCGTCAGATAATCAAACACGCCGCAAAACGCCCGGTCAATGGCGCGGTAGGCCGTCTGTACCGGCTCCGCATCCGGCGAGAACAGAGCGATATCCCCCTGTTCCGTCAGCGGCTGCATCTCGTTCCAGACATAAAGCGCTGCCCGCTCGCCGCGGTTTAAGGTGACGGTTTCGGTCGCCGCGACAATCATCGCGCCGCCGTCTAAGGAATGACATTGTCTTTGCAGTAAACGCAGACAGTTTTTTGTGTCGTAGACGGCCAGCGCAGCAGTCACAACGGCCGCGGCATCAGTATGATTTTTCACCCCGACGTCGGCAAAAACCTTGCCCTCTGACGGATGATCCGTCCGCACGCCGTCCTGATACCAGATGACCGCCGCCTCGTCTCCTTGTGCTGACATATCGGTTCTCTGCACTGCCGGATCGCCCTCCTGCGCGGCGGCGCAGGGGCATAGCAGCATGCCGCCAAGAAGAAAAACACATAAGATACCGGCAAGCCCTGACCGCACCGATTTTTTCATTCTATTTCACCGTTACCTTGAAGTTATCTAAGCCGATTCTGCTGCATCTCGCTGTTGAGGTACAGATTTCAAACACATCGATATAGGGAACATCGCTGATTAAAAGCGCATCCTCTACCGCAGGCTGCAGCTTTCCGTTTAAGTAACATTTCATGTGCAGCGTGCCGTTTTGGTCGTGGCTGAAATCCATCCGAAAGCGGAACCATTCGTTACGGTCTACCGTTGCAAAGCTGTTGTAGGTGACCGACCCGCTTTTGTTATTCTGAAACGCCAGGGTCACCTTATCAGAACCGTTATCCAGCGCGTTCATGCTAAGCAGCGTCCGATCCATAGAGCCGACCGTAAAGAAGGTGTAGCTCATATCGTTTTTCTTTTCCTCATAGGGAAGCTCCCGATCAATCCGCATCGAAAATTCGATGCTGCCGTCGCCGTAGATTTTGTCAAACGCGCAGCGTGCGGAATCCTGCTCGGTGGCGCCGGTATCTTCTACCAGCAGATATCGGTTTTTCGTTCCGTTCAAGGTTTCCTCCGGGAAGGTTACGTTGCCGGAACGAAACGCCCAGTTCTTTGAAAACAAATCCTCGATGGAGGATGTCTCTTCAAAATCCTCCTCCACCGCTATACCCTGTGCCGCCGTATAACTCTTTTTGACTACCGGCTGCTTTGCCATCATCTTATTCCAAAATTCCTCACTGTATTTTGCAAGGTATTGGTTATCCACCATTCTTCCGAAAATCTGGCTCAGATGCGCTCTTGCAATGCTCATCTGCAAGGTTCCGTCCACATCGCCCTCACAAAATCTGCGGCCGGCAACCAGACCGCCGAATTTTTGGTTGGAGCAGTACATCACGGACGATGCGCCATGGAACATATCATGAATCATTTTCACGTACAATTCCACGATTTCCGGCTCCAGCTCCAGCATCTTCGCCTGTACGTCCTGATCGTACTTCATCAAAATCTGAAGGGTGGATAAGGGATTTCTGACATAGCACGCCGCCGACGCTGTATAGCCGCCGCGCAGCGTTTCGACAATGGTATTTGCAATCTGCATCGCGTTGGGCGGGCAGATGCCAAACCGATCGTAAATTCTTGCAATCTTAAATGCGCCCGACACGGCGTTAAATCCGATGTCGCCGCTATTGTTCCAATATCCCGTTTTGGGGTTTTGTTGCTTGTTCAGCCAGTCAATGGTCGCATCGATGTACGGCTGCTGCACGCTTGGATCCAGCAGCAGAATGTAGCTTAAATCCTCATAGGTTTTGTCGCCGGCGCCCCAGGTGCCGACATCCCAGTCATAGGTTTCGATATGTGCGATAAACTGATTGACGCTTGCGCAATATTCCGGCGTTCCCTCCGGCAGAGCAATGCGCTTGTCGTAATCGTATTGACCGCTTGCGGCCGCCGCGGTACCGCCGCCGTCCTCGGACGCGCTCTCGCCCTCGGCTGCCTCTGCCTGGGTATCCTCCGCCGTCTCTGCGGCCTCATTGGTGGTAACCTCTTTTTCGGCCTCTGATTCTCTGACAATCACCCGGTTGATACTGTCCGCGGCCGATGCACTGCGCTCCGACGGCAGCAGGTACAAAGGTTTTGCACCGAGCTGCTTGAGTTTGTCGACCACCACGCCGTATACGCGCATCTTGTCACGGCTATCGTAGCTTGCCGCCTTCGGCCAGGGTTCCTCAAAAAAACCGGTGTCCGGGTTCTGATTTGACTGAAAAAAGTGAATCAGCCGATCCTTAAATTCCTGCGGAATATTTCCGCCGGCGCCCAGCGATTGGATAATCTGATAGACGTAGGCCGACGCCTCCAGCGAGGGATAAAACCCCTCATACTCCGCGCCGGAGACCGTGTTATAAAAGCCGCCTGTCTCCGGGTCATAGATGTCAACCATCCAATCCAAAACACCCAAAAATTCCCGGTCAATCTTTTCATAAGCCGCCATGGTACGTGCATAGCGGTCGGTGGTGACGGTGACCGTTTTCTCTTTTAAGGAAACCTCCATACCTCCGATCGCACCAAGCAGTTCATAGCCGATCATCGCGACGCCGTCCGCCGAAAACGCCAATCCGCCGTCCGCGCCCTTTGCGGCACCGTTTACCTTTATACTTTTATTTTTATAATCCAGTTCTACGGTTTTTTCACCGCTTTGCGCGGCGAAAAGCTTTTTATCCTCGTCATAGCTGCACTGATAATTGATGCTTTGAAACAGTTCTTCGGCCGGAAGAAAGATCGTTCCGCTGCTTTCCTCTGCGGTGTGAATATAATTTTCATTCCGCCCGTCTACCGTTACCTTGACGGGTACCTTTTTTAGCGTAATACCGCTGACCTCGTTGATATTATTCCATAGATTTGCGTTGCTGCCCTTTCCGACAAAACGAAGAAACCTTGCCTTTGCCGGCTTTAATGAAAACCACTCAATTTCGGTGGTCGTTCCGCTGCTTGCTCCTTCAAACACCGTAGTCCAGTTTTCCATATCCATCGATGCCTGCACCGAAAACTGATAAACGCGCTCTGCCCCTAAGGTAAAGGAAAATCCGATTTTATCGACGGTTGTCTCTTGGTCTAACCGAAAGCACAGCCACTGTCCGACACCCTCGGACGCCCATTTGGTGCCAAAATCGCCGTCAATCGTATTGACCGGGTAGTTTCCCGTTTCACTGTTGCTGGCAAAAACCGAGTTTTCGTAATCATCAAGATTGCCGTCCTGCCGCTCTGCAAAGACCGGCGGTGCGGCTATGCTGCTAAAAAGCAGACCGGCCGCAACACAAAGACTGCACCACTTTTTTCGCATGAGAACACCTCCGTTTCAGCGTTTTACCACATTGACATTTGCGATATCCATACCGCTGTCCGCCGCCGTAAAGCGCAGACAATCGATGGCTTCCGCAGCAGTGGCCGCAGCGGCGCTGCCGATTCTGACATCGTTCACATAATAATCCACACGGTTATTTTCATAGGCGGCATCTTTGACATATTCCAGTCTGATACGGTAAACCTCGTCCGCACGGATTTTACCCAGTTGATCAAACAGAATGCTACCGCCGTCCTTTTCATAGCCCAGCACGCCGTTTTGATAGGAAAGCGTACCGACCGTCTCCGTCTCGGTACCAAAGGCAAACAGGGTGCCGCTGCCGGACGGGTCGTCCACACTCCAGTCAAAGGCCATGCTTGTGCCGCCCAAAAATTCCGGAATCTTGGCCGTAACCGTGTCACTGCCGATATGCATCACCCGGCGGCCGTCCTTGGTTGCAACCGTGCCGCCGCTCCAGCCCTCCGGCGCAGCGTCTGCAAAATCCTGTGTATACTGCGTGCAGCCGTAGCTTTTATCCTCTGTGACAGAAATGTCGTCAAGCAGGATGGTCGCACGGCGTCCCGGCGAGGTAACCAGGTAAAACCCGGTCAGCTTTGTTTCGGTTCTGCCGGACGGAATCTTTAAAAACTCCGACTTTTTTCCGTCCTCGTCCACAACGGTGTAATCCATGTAGTATAAGCCGTCCTTATCCTGCCAGTAGCGCATCGTCACATCGTACCAGGCAGACGGAATCACTTTGACATTTGTCTTGACACGGCTTCCCTCTTTATAGTAATAGAAGTAAAACGCGTCATTGCCCCAAACCGGCTCAAATGCGCCATAGTAAAAATCGGTCTTATTGAGGTTTAAATCATTGTCGTTGGTGACAAAGAAGGTGCAGTAACTGTAATCGTCCGTCTGACTGCGCTCGCTGACGCCATCGGGCAGACAATAACTGATTTTGGCCGATAGGGTAAAGGGCACTGTCATCTCCCAGTTGGTGCTGCGCACATCCGCTCTGGCGGTCAGACTTTGATCCGTCAGCTGCAGTACATTGCCGCTCCCGGTCTGCGTCACCATCTCAATAATGTCTGGATTTTGCGCAAGCGGCCCTGCCCAGTGCTTTGGATCATGCTGTTCCATGCCTTCTCCGACCGCAGCATCTTCAAAATCATAACGGTCCTCCCGATTGTCATAAACGGCCTCGATCGCATATGTTCTTGTGCTCTGATCCTCCGCCGTTACCGTCATAAAGACGGTCTTAGAAAAATCGGTGCCGTCCATTGTATAGGCCGCACCCGGCGACACAACAACCTCCGGCGTTGCCGCACTGAGATCGGTGCCGGCCGGCACGGTCACCGTGATACGGTTTCCTAAGGAATCAATCCGGCCCATGGCGCCGAAGAGAGAAAAGTCCGTCACATCCTTTGCGCAGCTTTTCTCCGACAATGCAGCCACCCTTTTCATGGGCGCCGTCACCGCCAAATCCCGTACCAAAAACAATCGGATTTCATAGTCCTTTTCCGCCGGCACCTCGACATTTGCCGCATACAGTGTACTCCCCTCTGCCGTAACGGTTCTGCTCGATGCCTTGACATATTGAAGCGCCCCTTGATGATAGAGCCCCGCAATCATGGCAACATCGGCGGTCTCTTTGGATATGACAGAGTACTGACACAAAATCTCACCGGCTTTGATCGTTGTGATTGGCAAAAATCCGCCATCTTCTGTCTGATAAAACAAGGCCTCCCCATAGTAAAGCGTCTCATCCAGCACACTCTCATTTTTTGCCGTAACCGGCTGGCAAAACAACAAAAGCATCGCGATCCATCCACAAATCCATTTTGCTTTCATAATCATTCTCCTATCTGCCGCAGCGTGCGGCAAAGCTTGATTCTCCGCTCCGATTCTCCGGCTGTATCTGCGTTATGTTTCGTCAATCACAACCAGGCTTCTCGTCTCCAGGTATCGGTCGTGCAGGAACACCCGGCTCGGCGTTGTTGACTGCGCGGCGCCGTGGATCTGGGTGATATCGCCGACCTCAAACCGCTGCTTTTTGGTACGATAGGTCAAAATCTTCATATAGGATCCGGAAAACCTCGTAAGGTCTGTCGGCTGATCAATGTAGGTCAGCACCGCCGCACGGGTATAGTCCACATCATAAACCGTTGCCGCATACAGACCAAAATCGGTATCGATGTCCTTTTCTGCATTTTTGCCAAGCGAGATCACGGTATCGGCCGCATTTCTGTCCGCAAAGGAGGCCAGCCGCACCAGTTTGCGGATTCTGCCGTTGCTTTGCAGCATAATTTTCAATGCGTCTCCGACCTTGACCGCCTCGCCCGTTTCCCGATCCCTGCAAACATAGCTCACCGCGGTATTGCCCTGGATTCCTTCCAGTAAATAAGTTTCCTCGCCGTCACTGTCTAAGATTGCCGTCTTTTCATTGATATACAAAATATCCGTCTCGTAGTTTTCCGTGGCGCTTGCCGTCACAATCAATCCCCGCGGCACAAAATATTCATCGGAATCATAGACCTCTACACTGTATTTTCGGTCATTGATAAAGAAATTCCCCCAAAGGAGCAGAACCTCGTCTTCGATGATGCTGCCGTCCTGCGCATAGGCACTTGCCGGCAGATAGAACATCGTGGTGGTTGTCAGCTCCATCGAATATTTGTGCTGAAAAGAACGGTTTCTGAGCTTGTATTTGACATCTGTCATCACCGCATCCTTGGTAAAATGCTCGGTATCATAACCGATATATCCGACATCTGCCGAGCGATCCGCCGGGGTATCCAGCTTTCCGATTTTACCGTCCGGCCGCAGCCGGTACTTAATCATCCGGGGTTTTACCGTACCGCCCTGTGCCAGGCTGCCGTAGACCTCTGTCATATCCTTCTTGGTCTCGCCTAAAAACGTGACCGTGTCCGCAACGTCCCTGTCCTCCCAGATGCCCTCATCATTAAAAATCCGAAGCTTTAACTGTTTGGAAAAGGTACCCTCCAGCGCCGCACCGCTCATAAAACCGTACTGCCACTGGCTAAGGTCGGTACTGACAAAGGCGATTTCGCCGCTGAAATCCAGATAAAACGTTGCAGCCAGGCCGGTTTCGATCTTGATTGCCTTTTGGTTGCCGGCATCATACTGCCCCTTGAAATCGTCCGAAACCGCATACTCTGCCTCGCCCACCGTAACATACTGCTTGCCGTTCTTTTCGCGTACCGTAGTTACCGTACCGCTAGCCTTGTCGCTGCTTACGATTGCGGTAACGCATTCCTTATCCCGGCTCTCCATGACGGAAACCACGTTCTTTACCGCCAGCTGCGTAAAATCCGCGGGATAATATTCACCGCTCTGTGCCTGAAAGCTCTTGATATCCACACAGAGTCTGCCGTTATCCTTAAAATCCACCGTTTCCATCCGCAGTCCGTCCGTCAGAAGCTGATTGGTCTGATCCAGCGCCGTCACATAGTAATTGACATATTCATAAACCTTAACGACTTCATACAAATTATCATTGTCCGCGTCAATCAGCGTTAAAAAGCCGCTTTTCGGTTTTAAATCCGCAGCCGTAAAATCAAACAGGGCGCGGTCGTTATAAATCACATCAACGTCCCCGGCAAGCTTTGCCTCCCTCTCACGGCCGTCTGCGTCCGGGTAATAAACAATCTTCTCTCTCTTCGCATCCGCAATATCATCCGCTGCAATCTTCAGCGTGCGGTTCTCGCTCAGCTTTTGCAGATAAACCAAGGTATCATCCTCGGTATACCAATACTCCACACGGTATCCAAGCAAGGAGTCCGCATTGGTCTCTCCCAGCTGATACGGCTTTTGGCCGATTGAGATCCAGCCTTCCTTTAAACCGGATTCCGCAGTAAGGCCGGTCTTTTCGTTTCCGTCTACGATACCGGTCGCGGATACTGCGTGCCAATACTCGGTATAGATTCTTTTGGAATCTGCAACTTTCCATTCCGCGTTTTCGCCGTACTTTGTCTGGATCATCATGGGGATATCCATGGCGTTATAACATATCTTTGCAGCCTGGCCGCAATTTAAGACATCCATTTCTCCGATCGAAAGACCGCGCAGCAGTCCGAGTTTATTGGCTGCCGCCCAATCCTTGCCGTCACCGATGGAGGGACGGTATCCCAGAATATCCAAAAGCGACGATACCAGCTGATAGGCAAACGCCGGCTCCTCCGGGCGAAACAGTCCGCTCTCCGGCGCCCGGAACAGCCCGGCGCCGATTGCCGCCGCAACGTCACCGTACAGGGGATCGCCCGTCTCCATATCCGTAATCGGAAGGGTCGCGTCTGCAAGCGCCGGTGTATGGATGATTTTTCGCAAAATCGACGCAAGCTCTGCGCGTGTTACGGTTTGGCTCAGCAGCAATTCTCCTTCTGCGCTAGGAGACAGCAAATCAAGCTGCAATGCAAAATGCACGGCGTCGGCGTCATAGCCCCCGTTCCCGGCCGCTGCGGATTCCGCAAAAACCTGCGGTACCGCCGGCACGGTCATTGCAAAAATCAGACACATGATTAACAAGCATCGTTTCATCTTTTTACCTCCCTATCGATTACGCTTTTACCATCAAAAGATAGATCACCTTAGCGGCCATGGCTCTGGTTGCATGCTCCTCCGGCGCAAATTCCGTCTCGCTGACGCCGTTCATCACACCGTAGCCGCAAAGCGCGTCAACCGCCTCTTTCGCATACTCCGCGATCTGCGATCCATCTGCGAACGATTGCACCGCTGCGTTTTTTTGCGGTTCTCTTTCCAAAATCTGCAAGGTTCTATACAGCATTACCGCCATATCCTGACGGCTGATCTCGGTGCCGATCCCAAAATGCTGCGCATCGATGCCCTGTACAATTCCCTTTTCTGCCGCGGCAAAAACATAAGGTGCGTACCAGGCGGCTGCGTCCACATCGGCAAATTCTGTAACCTGACCGCTCCACGAAACGCCAAACGCCCCCACCAGAATCTTCACAAATTCTTCTCTGGTGACGGCACGGTCCGGTTCAAAGGCGTCGGCACGAACACCCTGAATTACCTTTTGATTGGCAAGGTATTCAATGGCCTCCGTTGCCCAGGGTACCGTTTCCAAATCGGTAAACTTGGCGGCCGGCGTCAGCGCCGACGCGGTGTAATCCTGATCGGTATGTTCTTTGGAGGTATCGGCCATGCCGGCGCTAAGCCCCCCGGAAGAAATCCCGGATGCGGAACCGCCTCCTCCGCCGCCGGAGCCGCCGCTGCTTCCGCCGCTGCCGGCATTGCCGGTATTGCCGCCTGTAAACCAATCCTTTATATAATTAGAAACATCATCGTAGCTGTCAAAATTCCGGACGCTCTCTAAATCCTTGTAAAGTGCGCTTTTTTGTTCCTTTGCCGCACTCTGATAGGCGGCAGGCAGGCTCAGCTGATCTTGATAGGTACGAAGAAGTGCTTCCATCTTACCTCTGGTTGCCTGATTAAAGGCAGAAACGCAAACCGATTCCAAAAATCTTGCTTGCAGCTGCACCGCCTGTGCATAGGTTCTGCCGCCGATATGCGCTCCGACCTCCTGCGGATTGTCAAGCTCTTCCGCAAGGGACGGGTCAATGCCTAAAATATCTTTGTATTTTATGAGCCGATCCAAAATCTCCGCAGCGGCCTTTCCTTCCTCTACCGCTGCAATGGCGCAGCTTTCCCGAAATGATTGCTGGATTTCTCCTAAGCTTTGATACGCGGTCTTTTCCTTTACCGTCAGCATTTTCTCAAATACTTTTACTGAAGATGTGAGCGCGGTGTAAATTTCTTCCGTATCAATGTTGAGCTCCTTTTGATGATCCAAAACTTCCTTTTGCAAGGCGGCAGCGGTCTTTGCACCGTTTACGCTCTCTATAATTCCGTCCTGCTCCGCCCGTGACAGATAATAAAACGAGATCTTTTTATCCACGCTGCGGCTGCCCTCTATCGTCAGCATAATCTGATAATCCCCGGATGCGGTTGCCGCACTGACCGGCACATCCACGGCATAGCTTCCGTCCGCCGCAGACTTTCCCTGCTCCAGCACGATCAGCTGATCCGCCGCGGTTTCCTCCGTCAAAGCGGTGTCGATTCCCTTTAAAACCTTAATGACAAATTCCTTCGCCTCTTGCGTATCCAGATTCCCGTGGATACGGATTCTGTCATTCCCTCCGGACGCCGTCATGCTGACCTCTGCGGCCGCAAGCAGCGGCATTCCTGCAATGATTCCTGTAAGTACGGCGCACAGAGCCTTTTTTCGTCTCAACATCATGGTTCGCTCCTTTCCAAATTCTATTTAAAACAATATCGCATTGATCGGTTTTTGTATCTCCTTGCCGTTTTGCGTCACTCTCCAGCCGGTATGTCCGTACTTTTGCCCGGTTTTGTCATAGCTGATTCGATAGTCCTTTCCGTGAATCCTGACAGAATCCAAACAAAAATACTCCCATGACCGTGGAATCATCGGGCAAAAGCGGACGGAGCTTCCGTGCGGCCGCACCCCGGCAAGGCCGCTGATAACCAAATCACAAAATGTAGAATGGTTGTAATCCTTGCCGCGCTCATAGCCGCCTTTCTCCCTCGGCCAGCCCCACTTTTTCAGCAATGTCCGGCTGGACCACTCGTCTTTGTCGGGCGCCTTTACCTCATCAATCCACATCTGCGTTTGCCCCTGTTCTTTTTTGGTATGCTGTCTTGCGTACTGCAGCAGCAGCCGATAAAACAGGCCGGCGTACTTCTCTTTTTCTTTGGCGGTATCCACTGCCGCGATCAGGCCGGTTAAGACCTGTGATGTTGCAAACGGCCAGAGATAGCCATTCCACAAACATTCGTGATCGACAGGAAACAAAAACCGCGGATCGCTCTGTTCTGCCGTTGTGATACCGAAATCCGCGGCAAACACGTTTTTGTCCTCCAGGAGGTCAAACACCCGTTCCTGTCCCGGATCCGGCATCTTAAAATACCACGGGATGTAACCGATCAGTTCTCGCGGCACCTTGGCCGTATCGATCTGATCCAGCCTTTCAAACGCCCCGTTTTCGGGGTGCAGCGCTTTATAAAAGCCGTCCCGAAAAAGCAGCCGATTCATATCCGCCTTGATGGCAGCGGCGCGGTCATAAAATGCGTCCATCGGATGTCCGCACTCCACCGACAAATCGTAAATCGCCGACGCATTGCCGTACATATAACTGTTCAGCGTGGGGCGAACCCCTTTGGTTACGCGTCCGCTGCCGCTGCCGCTGATGGAATATTCCATGGCGTCCCGATCGTCAATCGACCAGTAAAGTCCGCACGGTGTCTTTCGCTCCGTCTCCCATCTTAAGTAATGGGGCACTGCCTCTTTTAAAAAATCCGTGAGCTGCAATGCGCCGGTCACATCGTGATACGCCGCAGCCGCCCAGATCAGCCATGAGCTGTAACGCATCCCCTCATCAGGATGGCGAAAAAAGAACCTGATATAATCACCAAGATAGCGCTTTGCGCGGTGCAGCCATCTGCCCTCCATCAGATGATGTCCGGCGGCGGCATTGATGACATTGTACTTTCCGCTCCACGGCACATCCGGCAAAAACTCTGTAATTACAAAGCCCTCCGGCGTGCTTTTGATATGCTTGCGGTAAACCCACCAGCGAAAGTAGTAGGTTTTTTCAATCTCGGCATCCGGGCACTCCAGACGCGGAATTTCATTTTGCAGCCACTCCATGGCATGTGCATTGTCAATGTCGTTTTTGTAACATTCCTCGTCCGATGCGCAAAATTCTGCGATATAATCCTCAAAACACATTGTTTTCTCTCCTGCTAAAACAAATCCCGAACCGCGCACTCCGCAAGACCGATGAACTCATTGGTCTTTGTTCTGCCGTTATACCAAAGCCTCCACATCTTTTTCTCTTCGTCCCAGAGGACGGTGGGCTTGTAACAGGCCTCGCTGTCCCATTCTCCCGCGGTCGGCTCGATCAGCGGATTACGGGGCGAACGCTCCCAGCCGCCAATGCCGTCCTCAGAATGTGCAACGCAGATTCTTGCCGTGTCAATGTCCTCATACCCTATGTAAAACATCAGATATCCCATATCCTCTGTCTTTAAAACCTGGCAGCCGCCGATCCGATCCTGTTCAAACACGTTTTTCTTATCGCAGACAAAAATCGGATTGCCAAAATATTTTTCCCAGTGGATCCCGTCCCGGCTCTCCGCGTAGGCAAGCACATTCGGCTCATAGGTGTCCCCGGCCGAATACCACATCCGATAGACGCCGTTTTCGTATAAAACACAGGGGTTCATCACAGAATCGCCCTCCCAGGGTTCCTCAAACGAAAGGACGGGGTCTGCCTGCTTTCTTTCAAAAACAAGTCCGTCTCTGCTCTCGGCATAGCCGATCCAGCTATGCCCGTTTGCCTGCCCCGTATACCACATTTTGTATACACCGTCAATCAAAAGTACACAATCGCGGTTTACTTCATCCTCCCATCCGCTCTCAGGGTTGGGCGTCAGCGTTAAGACCGGGGCACTCCAGCTTACTCCATCTATGCTAAATGTTACCGCACAGGATTTTTTCCCTCTGTAAGAAAAATCCATTCTTAACATTTTGTTCTGTTTTGAAACATAGGCGTCAAATACGGTTCCGATTTCTCCGCTTCCAAAAACGGGATTTTTTTCAATTTTTTTGAAAAACTCCATAAAATTTACTCCTTTTTTCTTGACTCAACTTGTTCAACATGATATATTATAGAATAGATTTTCAGTTTGTGTCAATAACGATTTGTTCCCTATAATATACAATTTGTTCTCTAAAAAGGAAACGGAGGATGTTTTTGTGAATCTCTTAAAAGAATCCTGCTATGAAAAGAAAAAATACATGCGTATTCCGACCGAAACCGCGAAACAGCTCTACTATTACGTCCAGT
>URTH01000006.1 GCA_900550775.1 uncultured Eubacteriales bacterium
CCGTCCGGCATGCCGCCGCCGAGCAAACCGCCACGGCGTTTCATTTTTTTACCCATTTTGCCGCCGAGCTGTTTCATCATCTTCTGCATCTGCTCAAACTGCTTGATTAACGCATTCACTTCATGCATTCCGGTGCCGCTGCCCTTCGCGATCCGTTCCTTGCGGGACGGCGTCAGCTTATCGACAAGATCCCGCTCCCGCGGTGTCATCGCCAGAATAATCGCCTCAATCCGCGCCAAATGCTTATCGTCGATATTCACATTCTTGAGCGCCTTGTCATTCATACCTGGAAGCATCTTCAGCATATCGGAAATCGGCCCCATATTCTTCATCTGCTCCATCTGATCCAAAAAGTCGGTAAAGGTGAACTGCTGGGTACGCAGTTTCCGTTCCAGCTCCTCCGCCTTTTTCATATCCAGCGCCTGTTCCGCCTTTTCAATCAGGCTGAGCATATCGCCCATTCCCAAAATTCTGGACGCCATCCGATCCGGATGAAACACCTCAAGATCGGTCAGCTTTTCGCCCATACCGCAGAACTTAATCGGCTTTTGCGTCACGGCACGCACCGAAAGCGCCGCACCGCCACGCGTATCGCCGTCCAGCTTTGTCAAAACAACACCGCTGATGGCAAGGTCGCGGTTGAACGCGTCCGCCACATTCACGGCGTCCTGACCGGTCATGGCGTCTACCACCAAAAGGATCTCCGCAGGATCCACGGCACGGACAATCTCTTTAAGCTCTTCCATCAATGCCTCATCGATGTGCAGCCGCCCGGCTGTATCGATAATCAGCACGTCGTTTGCATGTGCGATTGCGTGCGCAAGGCCGGCTTTTGCAATACCGACCGCGTCCTGACTTCCCTCCATCGCGAAAACAGGAAGCTCCAGCTTGCCGCCGACTACCTGCAGCTGCTTGACTGCCGCAGGACGGTAAACATCGCAGGCACAAAGCAGCGGACGCTTACCCTGCTTTTTTAAAAGTCCGCCGAGTTTTGCCGCCGTTGTCGTCTTACCGGCGCCCTGCAGACCGGCCATCATAATGACCGTAGGGGGCTTTGGTGAGATATTCAGCTTTTGTTCCGTACCGCCCATGAGCGAGACAAGCTCCTCATTGACGATCTTGATGACCTGCTGCGCAGGGGTTAAGGATTCCATCACCTCGGCGCCGGAAGCACGCTCCGTCACCTGTTTGACAAAGTCCTTTACCACCTTAAAGTTTACGTCTGCCTCCAGCAGCGCAAGCTTCACTTCACGCATGGCGTCCTTTAAATCTTTTTCACTGACTTTTCCTTTTCCTTTTAATTTTCGGAATGTGTTCTGTAATTTATCAGTCAAGCTTTCAAACGCCATTGCCGCACCTCCGTGAACTATTCCTCGTTGATTTCGCCGATGATGATAAGAATCCGATTGATTTTTCGTTTAATATCGTCGGAGAGATACCGCACATTCGGTGATGCCTCAACCTCTGAAATCAAATCGTCAATCTCACGCAATTTCTCTTTGATTCCCAAAAAACGCTGTGCCAAACCCAGTCGCTCCTCCACATCAAAAAGGATATGCTCGGCACGCTTAATATTATCGCGGACACCCTGACGGGTAATCCCCATATGCTCTCCGATTTCAGACAGGGACAAATCCTCATTATAATAAAGATCCACACTCTCCGCCTGGCGGTCTGTCAGCATATTCCGGTAAATTGAGAATAAAAGCGCGATTTGAACATTCTTTTCCATGCTCTCCACTCCGGTTCGGTTTGATCTGTAAAGTTTTTGCGCTTTACAGATCAATATTATACCGAAACACACAGAATCTGTCAAGCATTTTTTACAAAAAAACAGGATATTTTTTAGGAAAATCTCTGATTTTATTCTACAAAATCAAATTCAATTCCATACATCCGCACGGTGTCTCCCTCCTGGATTCCGGCCGCTTTCAAACGGTCGATCACACCGCTTTTGATCAGCGCACGCTGAAAATACTGCAGTGACTCATAATCGTCAAAATTGGTTGACCCGACAATTTTCCGCACGCGCAGACCCTCTACCTCGTACGCATCCTCCACACGGCTAACCGTAATGGTATCATCGCGGCGCACCAAATCGGGGTCATACATCTCGTATTCGTCCCCATCCCCGGTCTTGGGCATTTTAGAAAGCGTCTCCCAGGTATAATGCAGCACCTCGGAAATCCCCTTTTTCGTCGCGGCCGAGATCGGGAACACGCGATACCCCTCCTTCTCCAGACGATCGCGAAAGACTGCAAAGTTTTCGTCAAATCCGGGGATATCACTCTTGTTTGCCAGTACAATCTGCGGTTTTTCCGCAAGCTTTTCGCTGTAAAGCTTAAGTTCACGGCAGATCGCGTCAAAATCCTCCAGCGGATCGCGCCCCTCTATCCCCGAAACATCCACGATATGCAAAAGCAGCCGCGTCCGTTCCACATGGCGCAAAAACTCATGGCCGAGGCCGACCCCCTCATGGGCGCCCTCGATAATGCCCGGAATATCCGCGATAACAAAGCCGCAGCCGTCCCCCATATCTACCACGCCCAGATTCGGCTTCAGGGTGGTAAAGTGATAGTTTGCGATTTTAGGCCGTGCGTCACTGACAATGGATAAAAACGTTGATTTTCCCACGTTCGGAAAGCCCAAAAGCCCCACATCCGCAATCAGTTTCAGCTCCAAGGTCACGGTATATTCCTCACCCGGCATACCGGCCTTTGCAAACTTCGGCGTCTGCCTGGTTGCCGTTGCAAAATGAGAGTTGCCCCAGCCGCCGCTGCCGCCGCGGGCCGCAACCTTGCGCTGGCCGTCCTCTTTCATGTCGCAAATCACCAGACCGCTCTCCGCCTCACGGATCAAGGTGCCGACCGGTACGCGCACCTCCAAATCCGCGCCGCATTTTCCGTTACGCTTGGCATCGCGGCCATTGCCGCCATTTTCGGCCAGGTATTTGCGCTTATAACGAAAATCCATCAGCGTATTGATGTTTTTATCCGCCACAAAGATGACGCTGCCGCCGCGGCCGCCATCGCCGCCGTCAGGGCCGCCTGCCGCAACATATTTTTCACGGTGAAAGGTCACCGCTCCGTTGCCGCCGTCGCCGCCTTTGATAAATATTTTCGCCAGATCGGAAAACATATTGCCACCTCCTGTCTTTTATTTTCACCATTTTAGGGTTTTTAAAACAGCCTTCGCTCCAACCGATCCACAATAATCCGATAAATCCGTTTATCCGCAATAATCCAAAACCCGTTTTCATTTCGACTGTTTTCAAACCGAAAAAAGGGGCGGCGTCCGCCACCCCTTTTATGCTTTCATTACTGAGCGATCTCGTAAACAGATACCTGTTTTTTCGTCTTGCCCTTACGCTCGAACTTTACTTTGCCGTCGATCAGTGCAAAGAGGGTATCGTCGGTGCCTTTTCCAACGTTGATACCGGGATGAATCTTCGTACCTCTCTGACGAACCAGGATATTACCGGCCAAAACAGCCTGACCGTCGCCCTTCTTCACGCCAAGGCGTTTGGACTCGGAATCTCTGCCGTTTTTGGTACTACCCATACCTTTCTTATGAGCCATGTTTTCTCACTCCTTTATACCAATCTGAAAGAAACGGTTTGACACTCGTGTGCCTAATCCCGTATTAGCCATTGATGGCCGTAATCTCTACTTTTGTATAAGGCTGTCTGTGACCCTGTTTTTTGTGATAGCCCTTTTTGGACTTATACTTATACACAATCACTTTCTTTGCCTTGCCCTGCTTTGCAACAGATGCGGTTACGGTAGCGCCGTCCACATAAGGAGCGCCAACCTTGAAATCCTCACCGCCGACAACCAAAACCTTATCAAACGTAACGGTGCTGCCAGCCTCAGCGTCCAGCTTTTCGATGAAAACGACATCGCCCTGCTGTACCTTGTACTGCTTACCACCGGTTTCAATCACTGCGTACATATTCGTAATCCCTCCTATTACCCAAGACTCGCCATATAAGGTGTCCCGTCCGACTGCATGAATCAAAACGGAAAACTTAAACCTCTTCTGCGCGGTTACCGAAACATTGTACCATACTCCATTTTATTTGTCAACACCAAATTCACAATTTTATGTCCTGTTTTTAAACACGTTTTCCGTGCATACTTTGGTGCTCGCGATAAACCTCCTCCATAAGCGCTGTAAAGCTCCAGTCCCGGTTGGTCGGCGTCATCATCGCCTTCACCGGAATCGGCGCGATCCTTTTTCTCTGAAACGCGCCCATCAGAAGATCAAACTGCACCTTGCTCAAATCGCACATGAGAAGGAACTCACCGTACGCGCCCTGCGGCATATCCGCCGCGGGTTCCGCGCTTTCATAGCCGGAAAGCCCGGCAAGGTAACCCACTTTTTGATGGATTTCCTCCGGCGCAACTTCCTTCACCGCGATGCGCAGCGGCGCTGCCACGGCACGCAGCTGTGCCATCTTTTGTGTTCCGATCTTATAACATAAAATGCTTGCTTTCATATCGTCTACCTGTTTTTTGAAAATCTTTCTATAATCGCATCCACGATTCTGCCGGATGCAAGGCCGTCCCCGTACGGGTTCACTGCCTTTGCCATACGGTGGTAGGCGTTTTCGTCCGTCAAAAGTTCGGATGCCATGCGCACAATCGTATCCTTATCCACTCCGGCAATCTTCACCGTACCGGCATCAACCGCCTCCGGCCGCTCGGTCTCTCCGCGCAGAACCAGCACCGGCTTTCCGAGCGACGGTGCTTCCTCCTGCAAGCCGCCGGAATCTGTCAAAACCATAAATCCGCGCTGAATCGCGTTATGCAGTTCGTCGGCATTGACCGGCTCAATCAGCTTTACCCGATCCATGTTGCCCAGGATCTCATAGGCCACCTCCCGTACGGCAGGGTTTAAATGCACCGGATACACAACCTCAATATCGTCAAAGGTTTCGACCAGTTCGCGTACCGCCGTGCAGATATTGCGCAGCGGCTGACCCAGATTTTCGCGGCGGTGCGCCGTCATCACAATCACACGCTTGGTGTCCCACGGCATTTTGGCAAGTGTCGGATCCTTAAAGGTATAATCCTCACGCACAGTTGTTTTCAGCGCGTCAATCACCGTGTTGCCCGTCACAAAAATATCCGCGTCACTGACGCCCTCACGGAGCAGATTCTGCCGGTTGCGCTCGGTCGGTGCAAAATGCATGTCCGCGATCACGCCGGTCAGACGGCGGTTGATTTCCTCCGGGAACGGCGCGTACTTATCATAGGTACGAAGCCCGGCCTCCACATGGCCGACCGCAATCTGGTTATAGAACGCTGCAAGACTTCCGACAAAGGTGGTAGAAGTATCACCGTGTACCAGCACGATATCCGGCTTTGCCTCCTTCATCACCCGATCCAGCCCCTCCAGCGAATGGCCGACGATCTCCACCAGAGTCTGGCGCTGTTTCATAATATTTAAGTCAAAATCCGGCGTGATATGAAAAATCTCAAGCACCTGATCGAGCATCTGCCGATGCTGCGCCGTCACGCAGACAATGGAGTCAATAATATCGCTATGCTTTTCCAGTTCCTTCACCAGCGGCGCCATTTTGATTGCCTCCGGCCGCGTGCCGAAAACCGTCATTACTTTGATTTTATTCATCCTTCTTTTCCTCCATATAAGATAAATCCCGGTTATCGTCACTGTGCAGCGAGGGGTCTTTCAGCTCTCCCATCAGATGCAGGGACACCAGTATAATAAGCAGTACCGCCAAAATCAACAAAATACCGCGCAGATACCCCTTGATCGAGACAACCACGGCAGTCAGACACAAAACGGCCGTCAGCGTATACAAAATCGCAACCGTCTTTCGCTGCGAAAAGCCCATATCCAACAGCCGGTGATGCAAATGGCCGCGATCCGGCGACATCGGCGATCTGCCGGTTAAAATGCGGCGTATAATCGCAAACATCGTATCAAAAATCGGCAGTCCCAGCACCAAAAGCGGAATCGCAAACGAGATGATGGCCGATAGCTTTAAGACGCCCTGAATGGAGATACAAGCCAGGATAAAGCCCAGAAACAGTGCGCCGGTGTCTCCCATAAAGATTTTGGCCGGGTTAAAGTTATACGGCAAAAACCCAAAACCGGCGCCGGCAACCGCCGCCGTCAGAATCGCCACATTGGAGTTATTGCTGATCAGCGTCAGCGCCAAAAGCGACATGGAGGCGATGGACGATACGCCGACCGCCAGGCCGTCCAGGCCGTCAATCAGGTTGACCGCATTACAGATTCCCACAATCCAGATAACCGAAACCGCAACCGAAACCCAGTAATTCAGCACGATATACGGCGCACCGAACCAATGGGAAAAGGGGTTGGCAAAGTGTGCGATCCGAACGCCGGAATAGACCACCACGGTTGCCGCAATGATCTGACAAAGCAGCTTGACAATCGGCCGCATATCCGTCATATCGTCGATAACGCCGACCGTAACAATAATGACGCAGCCGATTAAGATGCCCATGGTCTCGTGGTCGATGGTTGCAAAGCACAAGACACTGACAATAAATCCGTAAAAAATTGCAAGACCGCCAATCAGCGGAATCGGCTTTTTATGCACCCGTCTGGCGTCCTTTGGGACATCGATGGCATTGATTTTATGGGCAAGCGAAATCACCATCGGGGTCGCCGCAAAGGAAATCAGCCCTGCAACCAGCAACGCCAGACACACATAGAGATTTTGATCAAAAAGCATGTTTGCTTCCTCCTGTTCCAGCCGAAAACGAAAATCCGCCTCCCAGCATCGGAGCCTGAATGATCCTCTTTCGGCTTTTCATCCCGGCAAGCCGCCTACGGCTGGATAAATCCAACCTTGCGGTAAACCTTGGACAGCGTTTTCATTGCCGTCTTTGCCGCAACCTCCGCGCCGCGGCGATAGACCTGCTCTAAATAATCCTTGTTCGCCATGAGATCCCGATATCTTTCCTGTATCGGCCGCAGAGTCTCTGCCACTGCCTCGGCAACCGCAGCCTTAAAATCGCCGTAGCCCTTGCCGTCAAACAAAACCTCGATCTCATCCATACTCTTACCGGTCACCGCAGAATAGATGCTCATCAGATTCTCGATGCCCTCTTTTCCCTCACCGCGCTTGACCGCACTGCCGGAATCCGTAACCGCACGCTTGATTTTGCGTACCACGGCATCGATCGGATCAAGCAGCAAAATGTAGCCGTTTTCATTCGGATCCGACTTGGACATCTTTTGCGTGGGATCCTGAAGGCTCATGATTCTGGCACCGACTTTCGGGATATATCCCTCCGGCACCTTAAAGGTCTCACTGTATGCGTTGTTAAAACGGTTTGCAAGGTCGCGCGTCAGCTCCAAATGCTGGCGCTGATCCTCACCAACCGGTACCAGATCCGCCTGATAAAGCAGGATGTCCGCCGCCATCAGCGAGGGATAGGTAAATAACCCGGCATTGATATTATTCTCATGCTTTCTGGATTTATCCTTAAACTGCGTCATACGGGAAAGCTCACCCATATACGTGTTACAGGTCAAGACCCAGGAAAGCTGCGCATGCGCCGGAACGTGGGACTGGAAAAAGACCGGGCTCTTTTCCGGGTCAATGCCGCACGCCAAAAACAGCGCCAGCAAATCCATTGCGTTCTTCCGAAAATCCTTCGGCACCTGGCGCACCGTAATGGTATGAAGATCCGCCAGCATAAAATAACATTCGTATGTGTCGTCCGTCTGCAAATCCACCCAGCTGCGCAGCGCACCAACATAGTTTCCGAGCGTCAGGGCGCCGGAGGGCTGGATTCCGCTTAATATTCTCTTCTTCTCTGCCATATCAGTCACCTACCACTTCTTTCAAGACCTCGCCGAGCGCGCGGATTCCGCTGCGGATTTCTTCCTCCGATGCGGTGGAATAATTCATGCGGAACGTGCTGTAACTTGCCTTGTCATCAATCATGGTCGTTGCGCCCGGCACAAAAGCCACGCCGCGCTCTAACGCCTTTTGCATAACCGCCTTGCTGTCGTACTGCTCTGGCATGGTACAAAACAGGAACAGGCCGCCCTGCGGACAGGTATGGGTCACCGACGCCGGGAACTCGCGATCCATGCACTCCATCATCAGCTTGCACTTTTTTCCGTATGCCGCACGCAGCTTTGCGATATGCGCGTCAATATCAAAGCGGGTCACAAATTCATATGCAATCATCTGCGACAAAACATTGGTGTGTACATCCTCTACCTGCTTGCAGATAATCATCCGCTCCATCAGTGCCGGGTCGCAGCTGACGTAACCCAGACGAAGTCCCGGCGACAAAATCTTGGAAAACGTGCTGAGATATACCACACGCCCCTCGGTATCCATGGACTTGATGGTCGGAATCTCCTCACCGGCAAAACGAAGCTCGCCGTAGGGGTTGTCCTCAAATATGATAAAATCATACGTTTTTGCAAGCTCCAGCAGCTTTTCATAGGACATGGTGATTCCGGACGGATTCTGGAAGGTAGAGATCGTATAGAGCACCTTTACATTCGGATGCGCCTTTAGCGTTGCCTCCAGCTTTTCCATATCCATGCCGTCACTCTCTACCGGAACACCGTAAAGCTCGGCATTGTTAGAACGGTACGCGTTCAATCCGCCGATAAAGCTTGGCTCCTCGCACACAACACCGTCACCGGGATTTAAAAGCGATTTTGCCGCAAGGTCGATGCCCTGCTGGCCGCCGCTGACGATAATGGTATCGTCACGGTCGCTGATGATTCCCTGTCTTTTCAGCCGTGCAATGACCCAGTCGCGCAGCGGCGTATATCCCTCAGTCACCCCATACTGCAGTGCAACCTCGCCCTGATTTTTTAAAACGTCCGCCGCAATCTCTGCCAGCTCCTCCTTCGGGAAAAGCTTGGGATCCGGCGCACCGCCGGCAAACGAGATGATCCCCGGTTTTGCCAGCAATTTAAAAATCTCACGGATGGCAGACGCCTCTAAGTGCTTGACCTTATCCGAAAACTTCTTTTGTATTTCCTGCATTTTTACCACTCCTCACTGTATTTACAATCTATGACGGCAAGCCGAAAAACGCCAAAATTCGTCATTTCAGGCAAACCACAACGTCCCTCTTATGCTTCGCCGTGTTCTTTCCAATGCTGATAAAGCAGTTCAAACAGCGCAATCACGGCCGCCAGAATCAATAAAAGATGGGTCGCAAGATCCAGTCCGCGCTTGATGCGCAAAAGACGCATCTTTCGTTTTGCCTTGCGCCGTCCTTTGCGAATCGCGCGGTCTGCGTGCTTTGCCGCCGACTCTAAGGTCTCGCCGGCACGGTGCACGTACGGCGCCGCGTACCTTGCTGCCTCGTCACAGTATTCTTGCCATTTTAACATGGAATCTACCTCCTGCCTATTCTTCGCTGCAGCTCTCCATTTCTGCAATATAGGGGAGCTGGCGATAACGTTCGTCAAAATCCAGTCCGTAACCGACAATAAATTTATCCGGAATCTCAAACCCGGTATAATCCGCCTCAAACTCCACCTGGCGGCGTGACGGTTTGCTCAAAAGGGCACACACCTTAATGGAGGCCGGGTTCCGTTTTTGGAGCATCGGAATCAACTGTACCAGCGTGTTGCCGGAGTCAATGATATCCTCTGCCAAAAGCACATGTTTTCCTGCGATGTCAATATCGATGTCTTTTTTGATCTTGATTTCACCGCTGCTCTCCGTGCCGCGGCCGTAGCTGGAAACCTGCATAAAATGCACCTGAATATCACCGCGAAGCTGCCGCACCAGATCGCCGATAAAGACAAAACAGCCCTTTAAAATACCCAAAACGATCAGTTCTTTGTCTCCGTAATCGGCGTTAATCGCCGCCCCCAATTCTTCTACCTTATTTTTAATTTCCTCTTCGGTCAGCATAATCTTGCCAACTTTCATCTGTTGTGTCATAGGTAATCACCAGCCCTCTCCTCTGTTTTATGTCTCCCTTATATGGCTCCGCCACACGGCAGCCAATGACCGCAAGCACCTGATCATCACTGCAAAGCAACGGCAAGGTATCGCGTATATGGTTGGGAATTTTTTGATCTATCATAAAATTTTTTAATTTTTTCTCTCTTCCGTCGGCAAAGACCGCGATGCGGTCGCCGCTTCTGCGAGTCCTGAGCACAAGACGCATACCGCGAAGTTTTTCGCTGTCTAACACCATCTGGTTTTTTTTCACGTTCTGTCCTATCTCCGCCTCGTCAAAGCGAATCTGCCAGACCCCGAACGAATAACTGTTGCCGTATGCAATCTCAATCGGCGCCGGCATAGGCGCCGCCTCCGGCTCTGTCTCCGGCGCTGCCTCAAATGCCAGCCAGCCGTAACGCACTGTCACGCTAAGCCCCTGCGGCAGGGTTACCTTCGTGCCGGTCTCCTTATCCAAAAGCTGCCGCACCGCCGTCCAGTGCTGCCTGCTGACAAGGTACTCGCCCCCCATCACCTTTTGTGCCGCCATTTTCAGCAGCCGCGTCGCGATGGACGGCGCAAGCATCCGCAGCGACTCGATATCCAAAACCACCGGCTCCTCTTTGGGGCTTGGGTTGCCGATGCGCCGATAAAGCCGCGATGCATAACCGTCTATAAAATCCCCGTCCTCTCTCATGTTGGCGGCAAGCACGCTGAGCGTTCCCAGGATATTGGGGTTAAACTCCTTTTCCAGCATGGGCAGCAGGAGATGGCGAATCTTGTTTCTGGTACAGTCGTCTTCTAAATTGGTGCTGTCGATACAATAGGGCAAATCATTTTCCAGGCAATACGCCTCAATCTCCGCGCGGCTGACATCCAGCAGCGGACGGATCACGCCGTCCGGCCGCACGTAACGGATCCCTACAAGCCCCGAAATCCCGGCGCCGCGCAAAATCCGCATCAGCACCGTCTCTGCCTGATCGTTGCGGTTGTGCGCCGTTGCAACCGACTGCGCGCCGATTTCATCACGAATCGCATGAAAGCATCGGTACCGCGCCAGCCGTCCGGCCGTCTCTAATGATATTTTTTCGGATTTTGCAAGCTCCGGCACCGAAACCGACCTTTCAATGAACGAAACGCCCAGCTTTTTACAAAGCTCCTTGGTAAAGGCGGCGTCACGGTCGGCCTCTGCACCGCGGATTTTGTGATCGATATGTACCGCGGTCAGCGTAAGTGAAAATTCCTCTTTCAAGGCGTTCATCACATGCAAAAGGCAAACGGAATCAGCGCCGCCGGATACCCCGACCAGCACGTGATCCCCTTTTTTTATCATGGCATGTTCTCTGATCGCAGCACGCACCGTCTCACGCACTTTCCTTGTGTTACATTGCATGGTTTTCGCTCCAGTCCGTAAACATGGTATATTCGCCGATCCAGGTCAGGTACTCATACCCGACCTCACCGTTTCTGTGCTTGGCAAAGTTGCATTTTGCCTTATTGGGTTCTTCGGCATCCTCATGATAATAGCCGTCCCGATGCAAAAACATAACCATATCCGCATCCTGCTCAATCGCACCGGAGTCACGCAGATCGCTGAGCAGCGGCTCTCTCTTTTCCTTATCGGAGGCACGGCTCAGCTGCGACAGCGCAATGATCGGAATATTCAAATCGTTTGCCAGAATCTTTAAGGTACGGGAAATCTCGGATATCTCGTTCTGGCGGTTGCCGCTGCGACCGCCGCCCGTAATCAGCTGCAAATAGTCGATCACTACAAGGTCAAGACCCCGATCCAGCATCAGCTCCCGGCAGCGCGCGCCGATCTCGCTGACGGTGATGCTGGAGGTGTCGTCCACATAAATTCCCGCATCGCCAAGCGCCGCAACCGCGTTGCCGATCTTGCCCCATTCCTCGTCCTTAATTTCGCCTTTTTTGATCCGCTCTGCGCTGATTTTTGCCTCGGCGCTGATAAGACGGTTCACAAGCTGCGCAGACGGCATCTCCAGGCTGAAAATGGCAACGTTCTTCTTTGCCTTTACGGCCACGTTTTGCGCGATGTTGAGCGCAAAGCTTGTTTTACCCATGGCCGGCCGCGCCGCCAGAATAATCAATTCCGCCGCATGCAGACCGGAGGTTCGCCGGTCAATATCAATAAACCCGGTCGGGATCCCGGTGATCTTATCCTGTCTTTTGCTGAGCATTTCCAAATGCTCCAGACTTTCCGTCAGGTACTGGCTGATATGAACCAGACCCTTGCTGCTGCGATCCTGTGAAATTTTAATCACATCGTCCTGCAGCGCCGCGATGATCGCGTCCGTATCCTCATCGCCGCGGTAACACTGACCGCGCACCGTATCGGCAATATGAATCAGACGGCGCTTGACCGCTTTATCCTTGACAATGCCGGCATAGTAGCTGACGCTGTCCGTGGACGGAACCAGATTGGCAACCTCAACGATAAACTGAATGCCGCCGATTTTTTCCAGAGTGCCGCGCAGGGTCAAATGCTCCTTTAAGGTGACAAGATCAATCGGCTTGCCCATATTATAAAGCTCGATAATCGCCTCAAAAAGCTCACGATGGCGGTCGATATAAAAATCCTCGCCGCGCACCAGCTCCAGCACCGAAGGAATGCAGTCCCGGTCCAAATAAATCGCCCCAAGCACCGATTGTTCCGCCTCATTGCTGAACGGCATGGAAAAATCGGCGCTCTCCGGCGGAGCGGTTAAATTCTCCTCATACATGGTATCTCACCTGTTTTCCTAAAACTACGCTTCCGTTACCTCAACTTTAAAGGTGCCTACGATTTTGGGATACAGGGTTACCTGCACCTCACGGATGCCGCAGGTCTTGATCCCGTCCGGCAGATCAATCTTACGCTTGTCAACATCGATGTTATACTGCTCCTTCAGCGCCTTTGCAACGTCCTTTGAAGTAATCGAGCCAAACAGTCTCCCCTCTTTGCCGGCCTTGGCGGTCAGCTTTACCTTGACCTCCTTCATCCGTTCGGCAATGTTGGACGCCTTTAACTCTTCCTGGTTGCGCTTATACTGCTCTGCGCCGCGCTTGCCCTCCAGTTCATTGAGCGCCTGCTTGGTCGCAAGCTTTGCAAGTCCCTTGGGAAGCAAAAAGTTGTTCGCATATCCGTCACTGACGTTAATCAGATCGCCCTTCTTTCCCTGTGCCTTTACATCCTGCAATAAAATAACTTTCATGATCGGATCCTCTCTTTCTCTATGGTTACGTCTTTTGTCTCTACTTCGTCTTTACGCGGTTTTCTTCAAAGACCACCTCGTCAATCGCGCTGCAAAGCTCTGCCTCGGCAAGGCTTAGATTGTTATTGCTCAGCTGCGCACCGGCAATCGTAATATGGCCGCCGCCGCCCAGTTTTTCCAGTATTACCTGCACGTTGACCGAACCTAAGGAACGGCCGCTGATAATGATGCGGTTGCCGTCTGCGGCAAGCACAAACGCCGCCTCAATGCCGCGGATTCCCAAAAGCTCATCCGCTGCCTGGGCAACGACCAGCTGCATATCCGCACCGCGTTCGCTGCACAGTGCAATCGCGATGTTGCTGCGATAGATTTTTGCATGGCTGATAATGCGGGAACGCTGAATATACGTATTTAAATCACTGCGGAAAAGCCGCTTGACATTGACCGGATCAACCCCAAGGCGGCGCAGATATGACGCGGCCTCAAAGGTACGCACCCCCGTTTTAAAGGTAAAGCCTTTGGTATCTAAATAGATACCGCTGTAAATCGCCTCCGCCTCATAGGGTTCCATGGTACTGTCACTGTCGATGTAGGGGATCAGCTCGGTCACCATCTCACTGGAGGAGGACACGTACGGTTCGTGATAGCTGAGCACCGTATCTTCAATAAATTCCTCACCGCGGCGATGATGGTCGATCAGCACTACGTTTTGAATATTTTTGAGCACGCTGGGATATTCCACAATGCTGGGGCGATGGGTGTCCACCACAATCAGCAGCGTTTTTTCATCGATGAGATCCAGTGCGCGGGTCTCGCCGATGATGCGCTCCCGATACTCGTCATGCTCTAACAAACTGTCCAAAATGATGCGGACATTATTATGCACGCGATCCAGCGCGATATAGACATCCACCTTTTTATCACGCAGAATCCGAAACAGGCCAACGGCCGCGCCAAGGCTGTCCGCGTCCGCGTTGCTGTGTCCCATAATGATAACACGAGAGGCCTGCTCGGCCAGATCCCGCAGACTGTGCGCAACCACACGCGCCTTGACCTTGGTGCTCTTTTCCACCTCACGGCTCTTTGCGCCGTAGAACTGGAATCCGACCGCCGTCTTTACAACCACCTGGTCGCCGCCGCGGCCGAGCGCCATCTCCAGCGCCACGGCAGCCAGCTGCTCATTCTCGCGCAGCGTGTCCTTGGACTGTCCGACCCCGATACTAAAAGTGGCCGGAATCCGATTCCCCTGCTGCACCTTTTTTACCTCGTCCAGGATCGTGAACTTCTCCTGCATGAGCGGCGCAAATCTTGCCGCCTCAAACAAAATCATAAACTTATCCCGTTCATATCGCACGGCGACACCGCCGCCGCGGTCTACCCAGGTATTGACACAGTGCTCAATCTGCCCCACCAAAGAACCGTGACTGCTGTTTGGCGTGCTCTTGATAACCTCATCATAGTTATCGATCACCGCGGCACAAACCACGATCTTTTTATCTTCCATCTGTTTCAGCAGCTGTTTTTGCGCCGACACATCTACAAAATAGATACTGAGCAGCTGCACTCTCTTCTCTTCCTGACGGACCGAAACCATCCGCCCCGTCACGATATAGTTTCTGTCGCGAAAGCTGTATTCCTCCGGGCTGGGGTCTCCGTCCTCGACAAAACGGCTGAACTGCAAATCCGGAAGGATATCCTGGATGTACTCGCCGAAAAAGTTTTCCCGCTTTCGGCCGGTCATCTCCAAAAAGCGGTCGTTGTACCACTGAATCGCACCGCCGATGGTCGTCACCGCCATCGGCGCCGGAAAATTCAGCACGGCGGCACGGGTCGCCGATTCACTGCAAAAGGAAAACTCGCGCAGGGCAGCAGTCAGCTGTCTTGTCCGGCGGCGCATCGTCACAAAACCGACAGCTGCAAGCAAAACCGCCGCAAACATCTGCACACAACCCAAAACCCCGATTACGGCACGAATCCGTATTCCCAGGATCAGAAACAAAAATCCAAAGACAAACAATATCCCCGACAGCAGCAGGTTATTCTTAGAAAATATGCGTTTTGCCAGATTTTCTAAACTATCATTCATGTCCCACACGCTCCTCACCCGTCTTGTGCAAGTGCCTGAAGTCAAAGATGCCGTCAATCATGCCCAAAATACATAGCCCCTGCAATACCAAAGACATCAACACGTATCCGATCAAAAAGGCCGCAAAATAGATTCCAAACCTCGCGTATCCGGACGGAACATTGCTGCAAAGCTTAAAATCAATCAGTGACAGGCCGCAGACGGTGAAATATACATAAAGCAGCGCCACCAAATTTTTGAGTGCGGCCGTCGGCACGCTTGCATCCTGCGAAAAGCTTGTTACAATAAACATCAGCATCGCCGCATAACACATGGATCTTGGCGCGCTGAAAAGGCAAAACGGCCGGTACGGAATCCGAATCTGCCGCACCCTGCGCAGCAGAAAGCTCCCTGCCGCAAGCGTTCCCACCGCGATCAATACCGATGCCGCAACCAAAAAGGTCGGTATATACAAAAAGATATAATTTTGCACCTGTTCAAACAGCTGGTCCCAAAGAATATTGACCGTTTGCGCCTGCGTGCCGCTCTTTTGAAGCAGCATCTGAAGCATCGGATCGAGCGCATTTTTGGTTTGTGCAATCGACTGCGAAATGGTGTCCTCAATACCGTGGCCGCCGGTGCTCGCATTCCACAAAATCAGCTGCAGCAGGATGCCAAACAGCACCGCCGCCGATGCAGCCGCAACGGTTCTCAAAAAGCCGCGTTTTTTTGCCGTTGCAAAACCGATCACCACGCCCGGCAGAAGATTCATAATGCCGCCAAGCACTGCGGCAAGAATATTTCCCGTAAATAAAAAAACCAAAAGAATCGCCGCAGCAGCGGCCGTGGCCGAAAGCTTTGTGCCGAACCGAACTCCCAAATCCATCATAGGGATTCCGGCCGCAAGCAGCGTGATGATACCAAGCGGCGGCACCGCGTTTCCGATGATCATCAAAAGCGCGGAAAGCGCCGCACAAACCGCTCCGTTTGCGATCGCCCTCGCATTCTTATTTTTCATAAACTTCCCTCTCTTCGGCAAGGCATCCAAGCAGTGCGCTGAGATCGCCAAAACGCCGCTCCAAGATATGGCCGCTCCCGATTCCTTCTTTGAGCATTGCCTTCATATCATCCGTGATGTCATCATAGTCCAGCCCCAAACGGCTGCACAAAAGATAGATTTTTGTGATGAGACGGGCCGCGTCCTCCGTCAAGTCCTCTCTGGTCTCTTTGTCCGCCTCCGCCGAGATATCCCCAAACAGATCCGTCACATTCTGAAGAATTTCAACTTTGAGCAATTCCACCGCTTTGATGTTATTGGCAATATCGATCTCCATCACTCTGCCTCCTTCATTCTGACGCCGTGTTTGAGATACACTCCCGGCTATTCTATTATAATAGCAAAAAAATGTGCTGATTTCAACTATATTTTCAATAAAAAGGGGAAAATTTTTTATACGATCCTGGTGATTTCGTCTCATTTCGTGAAAACTCCTGCCAATATGCCCGCAAATACGCATTTTTCGGAATTTTCACACATCCATGCTTTTTTCATATACTGCAAATAGAGACTGTAATATAAAGACGATAAAAGGAGGGTGACAACCTTGCAATATCAAACTCTTGAAAGCCTTCCTCTTGCCCGGGAGGCTTACATATACCGGTTAAACTCTGCCGGAGAAGGCCGCAGACGGCTTTTGGACTTAGGATTTTCCGTCGGCAGTCCCGTAACAGCGCTGTTTCGCAGCCCGTTTGGCAGCCTGACCGCCTATCGGATTATGGGAAGTATCATCGCGCTGCGCCCGGAGGACGCAAGCCAGATTTTGATTTGTCCTCCAAAAAGGGAGGCGCTTTTATGACCGCACCGCAGCGTATCATTTTTGCCGGGAACCCCAACGTCGGGAAAAGTACCGTTTTTAACGCGCTGACAGGGCTAAAGCAACACACCGGAAACTGGACCGGGAAAACCGTCAAGCTCGCCTCCGGCACGTTTTGTGTCCGCGACCGATGCTATGAACTCTGGGATCTTCCCGGCACCTACTCCATCATCTCCAATTCGCCGGAGGAAGAAGTCGCACGGGACGCCATCTGTTTTCAGGATGCCGCGTACACCGTCATTGTCGCCGATGCGACCTGCCTTGCACGCAATTTAAATCTGGTACTGCAAATTTTAGAGATCACACCGCGCGCCGTGCTGTGCGTGAATCTGCTCGATGAGGCAAAACGCAAAAACATCCGCATTGATCTTGACGCACTCCGCCGCAGACTCTCGATCCCGGTCATCGGCATCACCGCCAGAGACCGCACGGATATCCGCCGCCTCAAAAAATTTTTAGCCGGGATCGGCGATGACGATTTTCCGATTTCAAGCACACCGCCGGTTCGCTACTGCGCACCGCTGGAGACCGCCATCGAGGTGATGGAGCAGACGCTCTCGCATTTAACCTTTGACCAATTCAGCCGCCGGTTCATGGCGGTAAAGCTGCTGGATAACGACCTGAGCGCAGCAAAGCTGATGGATCATTTTGATTTGACCGCAGAGCAGCGAACCACCATTTTAAACGCCGCAAAGGCGCAGCAAAACGCACTCTCCGCGCAGGGCATGCCGGCCGTTGCACTGCGTGATGAAATCGTCGGCACTTTGGTTGAGACCGCCCGAAATTTAACGGTGCTCTGCACGCATGCCTCTCCAGACGGCGCTGCGGCAGCTCCGGCAGCAGCCGACCGGCTGCTGACCTCACGCCGATTCGGCATTCCGATTATGATCGGCTTTTTGGGCGTGTTGCTTTGGCTTACCATTTACGGTGCAAACCTTCCGACGCAGCTGCTCATGACCTTTTTCGGCTATATAAAGCCCTATCTTGAAAGCGTGCTGCTTGCCCTCTCGCTGCCGCCGGTGCTCGTCAGCCTTTTGACCGACGGCGTATACCAGACAACCGCATGGGTCACCGCCGTCATGCTGCCGCCGATGCTCATCTTCTTTCCGCTGTTTACCTTGCTTGAGGACTTGGGTTTTCTGCCGCGGCTTGCCTTTAATTTAGACGGCTGCTTTCAGTCCGCCGGCTCCTGCGGACGGCAGGCGCTTACCATGTGTATGGGACTTGGCTGCAACGCGGTCGGGGTCACCGGCTGCCGCATTATCAGTTCTAAGCGGCAGCGCATGGCAGCCATGCTCACCAACTGCTTTATTCCCTGCAACGGCCGCTTTTTTATGCTGATTACTCTGTCAACGCTGTTTGTCGGCAATTTGTTTGTTCGGGGTATGCAGTCGATATTTGCCGCGCTTTTTCTGCTGCTTTTGATTCTGGTCGGCATTATGATGACGCTGCTTGTTACAAAATGGCTGACCGGCTGCCTGAAAGAGAAAAACACCGCCCCGTTTTCTCTGGAACTGCCGCCGTTTCGGCGGCCGCAGCTTGTCAAAACGCTGACGCGCGCACTGCTGGATCGGACGCTGCATGTCCTATCCCGCGCCGTACGGGTTTCCGCCCCTGCCGGCGCCATCATCTGGCTGATGGCCAATATAGAGATCGGCGGCCAGAATCTCTTATCGCACTGTGCCTTGTTTTTTGATCCGTTTGCAAGGCTTTTGGGGCTGGACGGCATGATTCTTATGGCATTTCTGCTCGCACTGCCGGCCAACGAAATCGTCCTGCCGATTCTGCTCATGGGCTATCTTTCCACCGGGCAAATGATGGACGCTGCAAGTTTTCAGGGACTGCATGCCCTGCTTTTGGAAAACGGATGGACAGTGCTGACCGCGATAAACGTCATGCTCTTTTCCCTGCTCCATTTTCCGTGTGCGACCACGCTTTGGACGATTCAAAAAGAAAGCGGCAGCACGGGCATGATGCTGCTTGGATTTTTGATTCCGACCGGTGTCGCAATCCTTGCCTGTATGCTGACAAACGGACTCTGGCAGCTTGCGGCGCTCATATTCTGATACAAAAAAACCGCGGATTTCCGCGGTTTTGTGCGTACAATCAGCAATTTTTTTCATAAATCAGCCGCAGTCCGTCCAATGTCAGTCTGCGATCCACCACATCAATGGTTTCCGCCTCCTCCGCGGCAAAGCCGGCAAGACCGCCGGTTGCAATCACGCGGCAGTCCGGCTGCCCAAGCCTTGCGCGGATCCGTTCGACAATGCCGTCCGTCTGTGCAGCCAGAGCGTAAAAGGCGCCGGCCTGCATCGAACCGACCGTGGTTTTTCCGATCAGCGCCGGCGGCTTTTTGATCTCAATTCTCGGAAGCTTTGCCGCACGTTCAAAAAGGGCATCCATCGAAATCTTAAGTCCCGGCACAATCAGGCCACCCAGATAATCGCCGCGCTGATCGACAACGCAAAAGGTTGTTGCCGTGCCGTAGTCCACCACAATCAGCGGCGCACCGTATTTTTTTACGGCCGCTACGGCGTTTGCAATCTGATCGGCGCCGACTTCTTTGGGGTCATCGCAGCGGATATTCATCCCGGTTTTAACGCCGGGTCCCACCTCCATGATTCTGCAGCCAAGATACCGTTTGATCGCATTTTTCAGCGCATGCATCACCGGCGGCACCACCGAGGACAAAATCACGGCGTCCACGGCTTTGACGTCCAATTGCTCCGTCTTTAAAAATTGCAGCAGCAGCACGCCGATCTCATCGGAGGCACGGCTCTTTTCCGTTGCCATGCGCCAGCTTCTTCGCAGATTGTCTCCGTCATACAGGGCAATCACCGTATTGGTATTTCCGACATCCATTGCAAGCAGCATCTTACTCTCCTCCTAATTTTCCCTGATATTTGCGCGGATCTTCCCGTCCGCAATCTCTATGACCGCATAACTGTTCCGAGTGCTGCCGGGATTGATCATGAAAATTCCCTGATGTTCCTGCATATAAGCGCGGTGCGTGTGTCCGAAAACACAGATGTCCGCGCCTTTGCTTTTCGCCTCGCGCTCTAAATCGCGCAGTGACAATTTTACATGATACTGATGCCCGTGCGTCAAAAAAATCTTTTTTCCGCCAAAGAAAAACACCTTTTGATACGGATCGCTAAAGACCGAAAAATCATTGTTCCCCACCACGGCCTCCACGGCAAGATCAGGCCAGACCGCACGGATGTCATCCACATCCTGTTGCACGTCGCCGGCGTGAATCAAAAGGTCAAACGGCGCTTCCTTTTCCACAATCCGCATGATACTGTTAAAATTTTTATGAGAATCACTCATCACAACCGCTTTCATGATACGCTCCTGCCCTTCTTCTCTTTCATACTCTAGGCATAAGAGAATCGAACCCCACGCGGTTCAAAAAGGCAAATTTGTCACAATCATGCGTTAAAATGCTCGTCAATACGTCAGTATTGACTGCGCTTTTGCCTTTTCTTGCAAAAAATTTGCTCTTTTTGCACTCGCAGACCCAATGCGCCGAAAAATTTTTGTTCAGCCGGTCTTGCAGGGTGAAGCAAGGCTGGCGCCTTGCAAATCCCGAAAGAACGGCTGAGCGGAAATTTAACAAGCATTGGGCGCATGTGTTCGATTCTCTTATGCCTAACTTAAGTATACCACAAGCAAAAATAATTGTCACGAAATTTCTGATTGCCGCATAAATTGTAAGTAGCAAAGAATCCGGAAGGGGTGTCGTAATGAATATTGAAGACATGATGAAGAACATGAATCCCAAGGCGCTGTCCGATGCAATGCAGCGCATGGGAAAAATTTTGGGACCCTCGCAGATGGAACAGGTCAAAAAAGCCATTCAAAGCACTGACAAGGGTACGCTGAACCAAAAGCTGAATCACCTGACCGCCGAGGACTTAAAACGGGAACTGACGCAAAACCCGGCGCTGGCCAAACAACTTGCCAATAACCCGGAGGTCATGCAAAAAATCAATCAGATTTTTCAGAAAAAATAGTCCTATTTTCCGCGCTCTTTGAGGGAGGTGAGCATCATGGAAAACGAGTCTTTTGACTTATCCGGAGCGGTTGATATGCTGAAAACCATGTTAGAGGGCGAAGAGGGTCAGCAGCAGCTGCAAAACATCATGGATATGTTCCGGGGCGATGCGCCGCAGCAGCCCGGCAGCGGAACCGGCGGCATCGATCCCGAAAATTTGGATATGGTTTTAAAGCTGCAGCAGGCAATGTCAATGCTCAATCAGCAAAAGTCCAATGACAAAACGCAGCTGCTGCTTGCGCTGCGCCCGTTTTTAAAGCCGTCCCGGCAGGAAAAGGTCGATCACGCCATGAAACTGATGAAGCTCACCGGGGTACTCTCCGTCATGCGGGATATGCAGGGGGATTGACAATGTATCAGCGTTATATGACAAATTCCAATCAACAGCCTAAAAAACAGGGAAAGCCCCCTACGGGAGAAATGGGAAGCTTTCGGCAAAACCGGCAAAATCCGACACAGCCCATGCATTCCCCAAAGCCGCAGCCACGACCGCAGCCGCGTGCCGCCGCACAAAATCGGCAGAATCCCGGCATGGGAAACGGCGCCGGTGTGCCGAATCATCCGGGCACTCCCGACCGTTTCGGCGCTTCCGGCCGTTCAGGCGGCGGCGCGCCAAGACCCGGACAAAGCCCCAAACCGCTGCCGGCAATGCCGCCGACACCCAACGAGCCGATCCCTAAAAAGCAGACCTTTTCGAGGCGTGACACCATTTTGGGTTTGCTGCCTCCCTCCCTTTACAATCCACGGACAAAAAAGATCCTCGGCTTTCTCTCTGCCGAGGATTTACTGCTTGCTGCCCTGATTTTTCTCATGCTTGACAGCGGCAAGGAAGAGGATTCCATCATGGTCTATGTCCTTTTATACCTGCTTTTGTCCGACTATATTGACCTTCCGTTTTAAAAATCCAAACAGGCATCTTAAGGATTTCCCGAAGATGCCTGTTGTTTCATCGTTTTTTAGCCGATCAGATCGCAGGCGTCATCCACAAACGCCGTCGTATTCTCCACCGGCATTCCCTCCATCAGCAATGCGCAGCTATAAAGGACATTCGTCAGCTTTTCCAATCTTTCCCGATCCTTTTCGGCCTGTTTCAGCGTCTCATAAACCGGGTGATTCAAATTGATCTCCAGCACCCTCTGCGCACGCATCATACCGCCGGCATTGGGCATCGCATTCAGCGTTTTTTCCATATCGAGTGAAATTTCACCCTCGCTGCTCATGCAGACCGGGTGCGACTTTAACTTGGCAGAAGCCTTCACCTTTGCCACCTTGTCGCCCAAAATTTCTTTCATGGAAGAGAGCAGATCCTTGTTTTCTTCCTCTGCAACAGCCTCTGCCGCCTTTGCCGTCTCGTCCTCCAGACCAAGATCAGCAGCCGAAACCGACTTAAACTCCTTATCCGCATACTTACCTAAGATTTTAATTGCGAACTCATCCACATCCTCAGTAAAGTAAAGTACCTCATAGCCCTTCTCCTTTACCATCTCCGTCTGCGGCATATGATCGATCTGATCCACGGTTTCACCGCATGCGTAGTAGATGCAGGACTGATCCTCTTTCATTCGGGATACGTATTCTTTTAAGGTAACCAGCTTCTTCTCCGCCGATGAGGAGAACATCACCAGGTCAACCAAAAAGTCCTTTTCGGCGCCGTAATGGTCGTACATACCGAACTTTAACGGACGTTTAAAGTTTTCATAAAACTTTTCATAAGCGTCACGTTCTTTTTCCTGCATGGCAAGAAGCTCGCTCTTGATCTTCTTTTTCAGGTGCGCCGCGATGGTTTTAAGCTGGCGGTCATGCTGCAAAATCTCCCGCGAGATATTCAGCGACAGATCCGCCGAGTCCACCAGACCCTTGACAAATCCGAAATAATCCGGCAGCAAATCCTCACACTTATCCATAATCAAAACGCCGTTGGTGTAAAGCTGCAGGCCGCGCTTAAACTCCTTGGTATAGTAATCAAAGGGCGGTCTGGACGGAATAAACATCAGCGCATGATAGCTGACTGCGCCGTCCGCGCTGGTGTGAATCACCCGAAGCGGATCCTCAAAATCAAAGAATTTTTCCTTATAGAAGTTGTTGTAGTCCTCCGGCTTCAGTTCCGATTTGTTCCGTCTCCAAAGCGGAACCATGCTGTTTAACGTATCATCCTCCTGGTAGGACTCATATTCCGGCTGCGCGTCCTCGCCCTCCGGCTGCTTCTCTTTCAGCTTTTGCTTGGTAACCAGCATCTTGATCGGGTACTTGATATAATCCGAGTAGGTCTTAACCAGATTTCTGAGCGTGTACTCCTGCAAATACTGATCGTAATTCTCGTCCTCGGTGTTCGGCTTTAGCCGCAGCGTAATCTCCGTCCCGGTCTGCTCCATGGTGCATGGTTCGATATCGTAGCCGTCCGCACCCTTTGAGGTCCAGCAATACGCCTGCTCTTCACCGAATTTACGGCTCTTTACGGTAACCTCCTCCGCCACCATAAACGCCGCATAAAAGCCTACGCCAAACTGGCC